>JBILCS010000064.1:0-10377 GCA_044353005.1 Sediminibacterium sp.
TCTACCCTCGTCATTCGCAATTACTACTGGCTCTCCGCCTTCCATAACTGATACGCAACTATTTGTGGTACCTAAGTCAATTCCTATAATTTTTCCCATAATGATTGATTTTCAATGATTAATTCACAAGCATAGTTCAATCATTATGCCATTCTGTCGAATAGGCAAAAATGGCATAAAATAGAGGTACACCCCTTAAAAATGGGACTGAATTGGCATAAATACTTGAAAAAAAGAGAAGAAAAGGCAGAAAACTTAAACCGTCTTGGTCTTAAATGTGAAGTTTTTTTGGCTCGTGTAACTGAAAATAACCACAAAAAAGGTAGTAACGATCTTGGCAAAAGTGGCATTCCATCCTATTCCCTCAACGAATACCTTTAAAAAGATATAGTTTAAAAAGATACAGCCTAAGACAACTGTAAAATAGCGCAATAACTGTTTGGTCTTACGAACTGACGTTTCCTGAAACACCACATAACGGCTTAAATAAAAGCCAATGGGGAAAGTCACTGTAAAGCTGATCATAAAAGAAGCAATATGGGGACTGATCGTTAACCATCCGATTTGCACTGGAAGGGTCTTTAAAATATAATTATAGGATATAAAAAACAAGAGAATATCTAATACTGTATTGCCCCCGCCACATGCTGCATATCGAAAGGTTTTCAATGGCATGAACCTCCTAAATAATGGATACATCCCATCAATTAGGTCTAGAATTAATTTGCTTATAAATTCGTGTACTTTCAACATGTATGCGTAAAGGTAACCTTAATTAATTACTTTTGCAGTCGGTAATCCTATTTTATGCAATTGATCCAACATTTAAAGCAGGCCACTGCAGACGCTATTCAATCCATCTATCAGGTTCAAATCAAAACTGAGCAGGTATTGGTGAATGCAACGAAGCCAGAAATTGAGGGGGATTATACCATTGTACTATTTGCTTTTGTAAAACAATTAGGCAAAAGCCCAGATGAATTGGGCAATGCATTAGGTGAAGCAATTATGGCAAGTATGCCAGGTACAATTACTGCTTTTAATATTGTAAAAGGATTTTTAAACTTTACCATCAGCGATCAATTTTGGTTGGACTATCTACAGGCCGCGGACACCAATCAATTAGTCACCCCTACAACGAATCCAAAAAAAATCATGGTGGAGTACTCCTCCCCTAATACCAATAAGCCTTTACACTTAGGACATCTTAGAAATAATTTTTTAGGATGGAGTATTGCAGAAATATTGAAACTACAAGGTAACAATGTGGTTAAAACTTGTATTGTAAATGATAGAGGCATCCATATTTGTAAAAGTATGATTGCATGGCATTTATTTGCGAATGGTGCAACGCCTGCAAGTACCAATATGAAGGGCGACCATTTTGTAGGAGAATATTATGTCAAGTACAACGACGCTTATAAGGCAGAGGTTGAACAATTCATTGCTGGCGGTATGTCCAAAGAGGAAGCTGAACAATTCGCCCCTATTCAAAAAGCAGCGCAAGCCATGTTATTGAAATGGGAAGAAGGTGATGCCGAAACAATGGATTTATGGAAACGCATGAATGAATGGGTCTATGCTGGATTTGATGTGACTTATAAAAAAATTGGTTCCGACTTTTTCAAAACATATTACGAGAGCAATACTTATTTACTAGGAAAGGATTTAGTGGATCAAGGCCTATCTAAAAAAGTATTCTATCAAAAAGAGGATAGTTCTGTTTGGATTGATTTAACAGGAGATGGATTGGACGAAAAAATAGTAAGACGAAAAGATGGCACTTCTGTTTACATGACACAAGACATTGGCCTTGCAGAACTCAAACAAAAAGAATTCAATACAGACGCAAGTATCTATGTTGTGGGTGACGAACAAAACTACCATTTCAAAGTATTGAAATTGATTTGTCAAAAATTACAATTGCCCGCATCAGACGGAATCTATCATTTAAGTTATGGGATGGTTGAATTACCTACTGGTAAAATGAAGAGCAGAGAAGGCACTGTGGTAGATGCAGATGATTTAGTAGATGGCATGATTCAAATTGCTAAAGAAAAAACGGAGTCACTTGGTAAAGTGGATGACTTTAATGCCGAGCAATTAGAAAAATTATATGATACGATTGGATTAGGTGCATTAAAATTTTTTTTATTAAGAGTAGATCCTAAAAAGAAAATGATCTTTAATCCAGAAGAGAGTATTGACTTCCATGGTTTCACCGGCCCTTTCATTCAATATACCCATGCAAGAATAAAAAGTATCCTAAGAAAAACGGGGACAAATTTACATGCATTTAGTTCAACACTTTTGCCATTGGAAAAAGCACTTGCAATGCAGTTGGCTAATTTTTCGGCAGAAGTCAATGAAGCGGCAGAAGCATTAGACCCTTCAAAATTGGCGATCTATGCATTCAACCTGGCTAAATTGTTCAATAGCTTCTACGCAGAATTGTCTATAAATAATGCAGAATCAGAAGAGAAGAAAAACCTAAGAATACAATTAGGGATATTAACTGCGGCTACATTAAAACAAGCCATGCAAACCTTAGGTATTGAAGTTCCAGAACAAATGTAAGGTCAGGAAATATTAAAGTGAAATTTGAAGTAATTATTCTCCTTCTTCAAACCCCCACTCTGTTTTTAATTGAGCAAGCTGTTCGGCAGGTAAACTACAGGCATCATAATGTCCTGCGTTTCTTTTTTGACGCATCGCTTCATAAATAGTCACTGCGCATGCCACCGAAATATTTAAACTTTGAATGATCCCCATTTGAGGGATAATAAAATTACCATCTGCCAATCCACGTAATTCCTCTGAAACACCAGCATGTTCATTTCCAAAAACAAGTGCTACAGACTGCGTAAAATCAATCGCATGTAAATCAATAGCGTCACTAGATAAATGGGTGGTTAAAATAGTTTTGAATTTTTTACGAACATCGGTAACACATTTTTGTACATCATGGTATTCATGGATAGTTAACCACTTAATGGCACTACTACTGCTTTTATAGCCAAAATGTTTATACTTTGGTAATTCTGTACTCAATACATATACTTCTTGTATACCCACCGCATCACAGGTTCTTAATACTGCCGAGATATTATGAGGATCTTGTACATTCTCCATAATCAAGGTCAAATTTGCTTGACGTTGGTGTAATACTTTTAATAATTTTTCGGTGCGCTCTGGTGTCATTTATTTTTATTTATCAAAAGGCATTCTAAAAGCAACACCTAATCCTGGATGTAATAATGGTTCAATCAATCCATTTTGGTTATTAAAATTATAGTTTAATCCAACCCCATTTAATTGGGTCATTAAAAGTGGGCCATCCATATCCACATAATCCAATTGTGGTAAAAATTGTGCAATTGCAGCAGATCCTATCACAGATTCATTCATACTACCCATCATCACTTTTAATCCCAATACTCTTGCTTCTTTAATCATGCGTAAGGCTGGTGTTAAACCACTACATTTTGTGAGTTTAATATTAATCCCATCAAAATAATTTGCACAAGTGGTAACATCTTTTTCATGCACACAGGATTCATCCGCAAATAAGGGCAGCATCCCTTGTTGTTTCAATTGCGCCATCCCTTCCCAATTGTCTTTTTCCAATGGTTGTTCTACTAATTCAACCCCTAAATTAGCCAATGCTGGAATTTTTATAAGTGCTTCTTCGGTTGTCCATCCTGCATTGGCATCAACACGAATTGGTTTTTCTGTATACTTTCTTAATGCAGTGATCATTTCAATATCATAATCGGTACCCAGTTTCACTTTATAAATAGGCCAAGGATGTGCTACCATTTTTTGCACCATCTTTTCTATTGGATCGATACCTAATGTGTAATCACAAATAGGTGGTTGTTCAGTACCTGTCGTTGCCCATTGGGTATTCCACAATTGATGCAGTGGTTGTTTTTTCATTTGACCCCATAAATCCCATCCAGCCATATCTAAAGCACAAACTAAAAATGGATCATTCGGGAAAAGATGGTGTAAAAAATGCCAAAATCTTTCTGGGTCAATCAAGGCAAACTTTTCAATTAATTTTCTTTGTTTTTCCAATTGCTCCATCATGGATGCCACTGTTACATTGTAATATACAATCGCAGGGGCTTCTCCAAAACCTGACCAATTACCCAATGACAAACGCACCATCAAACTATGTTGATGCGTCTTTGTCCTGCCATTTGAAATGGTAAATGGATATTCGAAAGGTAAACTTTGTTCCCAAAAATCTAATTGCACTTGTACTAATTTTAATTATGCTCTACCACTTGATTGAATCAACTGGAACCATTCTTGATTAAATTGTTCTTCCTTTAATAACTGCTCCAAACTAAGATGCATTCTATACCTCCAATAATGTTTTGGATTGGCAGGTATATTAATGCGTTCTTCATTTGGATCCGATCTGCGTAGGGATTCATCTATCCCAATAAAATCTTGCAATTGGAAAATGGCCCACATTGCAGGTGAATATAAATGTTGTGATAAAATTGTTTTATTGATCCATCCATCACAATAAATTGGGGCTTTTCCCAACTGCCCCATTTCGTAATTATAAAACTGTTGGGTCTTTGCGCTATCTTCTTCCCACCATCCCCTAATGGTACTTGTATCGTGAGACGAAGGTGTAACTACACTTAAATAAGGTGCATCATTCGGATGGAAGAAGGTTTTATGACTTGCCTTTGGCATTCTTTGTACCTCTAAACTTAACATCCCCAATTGATGCATTACATCTGGTACACAGGATGGTACCAATCCTAAATCTTCCCCACAGATCAACATATTGGTGGAGCGCTTTAGCATCGGTAGTTTTTTCATTGCTTCTTTTGCCCATGCAGCGTCCTGACGTTTAAAGAAATAGTCTACGTATAATTCATTCAATAAGTATTGAGTGCTTTCATTTAACTGTTTAAATGAACTTGTATTTCCAATATTAAATCTAAAATGATATTGTTGTGGTTGTTCCCCTTCAATCAAAATGACATTTGCAATCAAATTGTATAAACCATATTTGATTTTATCATTGAATGGGTTTTGTTCCTGTTGCACAAAATAAGCTTCTACTAAACGTTGTGTTTTAAAAGCAGGTAACAATACATAATGTCCATCTCCTATTGATTCTAGAAAATTGGATTTAACATAATCATTGTCATATCCAAATACTTGAAACAAAATTGTTTCATTGATATAGGGCATGGTGAATCGATCGTGATCAAAGGCAATCCCTTTAGCGTTAAATTCATTGATGTTAACTGGTATTGCTGGAACAAAATGCCCCAAGATACCTTCTACTGCATGCATTGGTATACTCCAAATTCTAAAAAATCCTAAAATATGATCAATCCTAAATGCATCAAAATAGTATTTCATTTGATCGAACCTAGATTTCCACCATGTAAAACCATCGGCTGCCATCTGCTCCCAATTGTATGTTGGAAAACCCCAGTTTTGTCCCGCCACTGCAAAATCATCCGGCGGCGCACCTGCCTGCATATCCATATGAAATAAATGAGGATGCTGCCAAGCATCTGCACCAAATCGATACACCCCAATTGGGATATCTCCTTTTAAGACCACACCCTGCGTATGTGCATAATCTGTTGCTGCTTTTAATTGCAGGTGCAAATGAAATTGCACATAATAATAGAAAGCAATAGCGGAATCAGTTTTTGATTGTACATCAACCAACTGATCAATTTCAGCTGCATTAAATTTGGCATGACTAGGCCATGCATTAAAATCTACAGAGCCATGCAAATCCCTTAAATAAGAGAATGCACTATAAGGTAACAACCATGCTTGATTGTCTTTAAAAAATTGTTTGAATGCAGGTGTTGCTAAATCTCTTTTGCCATTGATTGCATACACCGTTTTTAATGCCTTCCACTTTGTAGCAAGCACTGTTTCATAATCTACTACTGTCAGGTTATTCAATGCTATTTGTTGATCCATTGCATCTTGAATTAAATCGGATTGTCCTGGATCTATGATTTCTGATAATCTGATATACATTGGGTGCAATGCAAATGCAGAAATGGCAGCATAGGGATAAGAATCCATCCAAGTATGTGTTGCGGTAGTATCATTGATTGGTAATAACTGAATTAGTTTCAATCCAATCTGTTTAGCCCAATCTGCTAATAATTTAATATCACTAAATTCACCTACACCCATGCTTTGATTGGATCTTAATGAAAAAACAGGAATGGCGACCCCTGCTCCTTTCCATTGTGTCTGTCCTAGATGTGCAAATCCATCTTGTACCAGTACTAATTTATTTTTACCAACTGGTTCATACAATACGCGATTGTTGCCTGACTCAAATGAAACAAATTTCTTTTGAACAGTATCATACATACCATACTTGTAGACCAAAGGGAAATCACAATGCGTTAAATCCAAATCAATTTCAAAATAAGGTTGCTCTTTTATTCTTTGTAAAGGCAATGCCTTAGCTGCATCCCATCCGCCAATTTCCTTTGACTCGCCAAGGATACAAATTGTTTGATCTGGCGCAAGTAAAGGTGCTTTAACTCTAAATAGATGGGTTGAATTTTTATTAGGAATAACTGGCTTGACTGCAGTATCCGAACTTTTTAATAATACATTTGCAAAAGGTGCTGTATAAAATGCGTTATCAATATATCCAGTGAAATTCCATGTATCAATTAAAACCAATTCCTTTGTTGCTAATTGATTTGCTATGATGGATTTATCTGAACCCCAATCAAAACTTCTTGTGCCATCTTGATTTTGAATAAAGTAACTATATTGAATCGTCTCATCTTTCAACAATCCTTTTATTGCTAAATGTAATACCCAATAATCCTCATTTAAATAAACCATTGGAATAGCTTGTTCAATGTTGCCATTGCCTAATAATGGATGGTTACCCGTAATAAAAATAGCTTGACCAAAACTGGTCTTATACTTTAAATGAAAATTCACTTTCTCAATCATAGACAATCATTTTCGAATGGCATTAAAGGTAATTACAAATTCAATGAAATAGCCTTTAGTAACCAAATTATTGTATCTTGCTTGTGACCAAGAAATGGATCAATGGACAAAATAATTATCTACACAGACGGCTCGGCAAGAGGTAATCCAGGACCAGGTGGTTTTGGGGCTATTTTGATCTGGGGTGAGAAAGTCAAAGAGATTGCAGAAGCATATCGTTATACCACCAATAATCGTATGGAACTATTGGCAGTGATTAAGGCAATTTCGATCTTAAAGACAAAGCAATTACCCATTCTTGTGTATACTGATAGTAAATATGTAGTTGAATCTGTGGAGAAAAAATGGTTGGACAACTGGATTAAAACAGACTTTAAAGGGGGCAAAAAAAATAAAGACTTATGGCTTGCATTCTACGAGCTCTCTAAAATATATAAAGTAAAATTTCACTGGGTAAAAGGCCATGCCGACAACCCCTATAACAATCGATGTGACGAACTTGCCACCACGGCAGCAGATTCAGGTCCTTGGGAAATTGACGAATTTTACGAAGCAATAGATCCCAAGAAATAAAACTATCATACAAAAAAAAGCCCCTCATTTATTTAAACGAGAGGCTGCGGAATATGCTTACTTAAAATTAGCTTCTAACTTTAATGGCTTTTAGTGTTGGTTGAATTAATTTAAAACCACCAAACATCAGTGCGCCAAATACAAATGTACCCGCTACACTATATCCGTAAAATGGTAAACCATCTATCATCGTTTGCATTAACCCTGTAGCATTCAAAGGACGTTGGTAACCTCCAAAGCTTGCCCATACCATAAAATTAGAAACAAGAAAATAGACAGTGGGTGCAGCGATAAAATTTCCTACAAATTTGCTTACTCGGTTGGTTTGTAAACCAAAACCAAATATGGCTAAAGCAGCAATTAACAAATAGTTCTGCCATTGTCCATCATAAAATCCTTGAATTGGACTTAAGTGATTTACATACAATAATTGATACATTAAATCAGACAAGAACATAGAAACAAGTGGCAATAAAAAAGCAAAATGTTTATTTTTTACAAACAATGAACCACTGAATAAAGCAATTGCAATTTGAGGTGCAAAACCAAATGGTCTACCTGGTAATACTCTATATAAAGCACTTGTTACAATCATGATTATTAAGGCAATTACGATTTCTTTGTTCAGTTTCATCAGATGCTATTTAAATTTTTTCTTTTAATAAAACAAATATACAAATTTGGCTTGTTTTATGTTGGATTGATTTTCCTCAATTGTGTATAAATCGATTATGGTACAAATGATTTGAATAAAACAGCCGTTTCTGACCCAGATTGTTGGATTTGAAAGGATGTACCAGCCTTGACTCCAGCCAATTCCCCCGGCTTTAAATCAATCCCATTGATATTTGCAGCACCTTGCATAACTAAAAATAACTCAAAGGAATGGGTCTCGTTTGTGTAAGTTTCACCCTGTGATAACTGTATTTTTGTTAAACCAAATTCAGGTACTGGGCAAGGAAATTGTAACTCATTAGATGCCATATGATCCCCCTTTAAAATAATAGGATAAGTAGGTTCAAAATGAATATGTTGAAGTAGCTCCTCAATATCAATATGCTTTGGCGTTAACCCCCCTCTTAAAACATTGTCACTATTGGCCATCAATTCAATATTCTGTCCTTCTAAATAAGCGTGTAAGAGCCCTGCACCCTGAAACACCCCCTGGTATTTTGGCACATTGACAATATTTAAAATGTAGATGGACAAAATGCCTTTATCTATATTGGAAGCAGGCACTACACCACCATAATATCGATTGGCCCACCAATGTGGATGAGCTTTATCTACTTTTCCGGCAGCAACTTCCTCCTCCGCTAATGCCAATAATGGTTTTAAAATAGCATCTGCAGCTGCTTGATCAAGGCGCATAAAATGACTGTACAAACCTGCATAATCATCCATTCCAAAAATGGGCAATAGATTTTGTAATGGTGCAAGACTTGTTAACCTTTCTTTAAGTGCAGTGGCTGGCATGAAACCATGTAATAACCAAAAATCACTCAAGGCCACCATCACTTCTGGTTTATGATTCTGGTCTTTATAATTTCTATGGGGCGCATCAATAGGGAGACCAGCAATTTGTTCTTTTTTAAAACCTTTCTCAGCATTTTCCTTTGAAGGATGCACTTGAATGCTCAACATTTTTTCGACATCTAAAATTTTAAATAAATATGGCAGGCTTCCAAATCGGTCTGCCGTCTTAGCACCTAAAAATTGAATTGAATTTTCTGCGATCAATTGATCTAATGCCATAGCACCATCAGCTGTTTCCACCATTGCAGGAGCAGATGGATGGGCGCCCATCCAATATTCTGCAAAGGGCTTACCAATGGTATTGTCTACATGCATCAATTGAGGAATGAATGATTTACCACCCCACTCATAATGCCTATGAATCCCATGTAATTTATACGCTGTGTTCATTTACTTCTTTTAACTATTTTCCTGGTTACTCTAAATAATTTGAATCTACTTAAACCCATTTACAATGCGTCACCATAACAAAGATACTGGGTTTTTAGGCGAAAATAAAGCCGAAGCATACCTTATCAGTATGGGTTTTTCTATCCTTTTTAGAAATTGGCGCTACAAGCATTTAGAAATTGACATCCTTGCAAGCAAAGGCAACTGCCTACATATCATAGAAGTGAAAACAAGAAGGACAAATACATATGGTTTTCCTGAGCAACATATTGATGCTCAAAAAATGCAACACTTAAAAAATGCGGCAGCCATCTTTCAATACCATTACCCTGTTTGGCAAATGCTTCAATTTGATGTGATTGCAATACAATTATACTCAGAAGATAAATGGGATCTATTTTTTATTGAAGATGTCTATTTTTGACATTTTTTCAACCAACTTATAAGTCGCTGGACAATATTCCACATTCTGTTTGTGCACGTGGATGTAGTCTGTAAATTTCTTTTTGGTAAAATGCGGGAACCCTGCGCAATCAGCGGGTCTTACCTCATAAATTGAACACATATTAGAACTAAGATTTAAGAACTGACAAGGTCTTGACACATTCACCCAATCCTTGTCTTTTTTATCGTATTCTAACCAGGTCGATTTAAATTCTGCAGGTTTCATTTCCAAATAGGTAGCAATTCTTTTGATGTCTTTTGGCGTAAAAGTTGGACTCATGGATTTACAACAATTCGCACAAGACAAGCAATCTACTTCGGCCCAAACTTCTGTACTTAAATTGGCTACGGTATGATCAAGTTTTTTAGGCGTTTTCTTTTCTATCTTTGTTAAGAAGGATCTCAATTGTTTTGCATTAAGTTTAACTTTCTGCTTAAATGACCTTA
>JBILCS010000113.1:0-2899 GCA_044353005.1 Sediminibacterium sp.
TATTTTAATTGGATTTACAATGGGCCCTGAAGCTTTAGGTGGTTTCTTAGCAGGTGCTACTGTAAGTGGTGTGTTAATGGGTATATTCCAAAACAATGCAGGTGGTGCTTGGGATAATGCTAAAAAATCTTTTGAAAAAGGTGTTGAAATTAATGGCGAGATGTTCTATAAAAAATCTGAACCACATAAGGCTTCTGTAACAGGAGACACAGTGGGTGATCCTTTTAAAGATACATCTGGTCCTTCAATGAATATCTTAATCAAGTTAATGTCAATTGTATCATTGGTGATTGCGCCTAGTTTAGCGCAATTGCACCCAACGAAAGCAATGGAGGTTAAATCTCAAACAATGGAGATTTCAGTGATCAATACTGATTCTACTGTGAATATGTCTGATACTGCTACAACAGTAACGATTACTGCTGATACTAAAACTTTGGTTCAAGCTTTAATCGAAGACAATTTAGCACCAAAAGATAATGTAAACATTCGAATTAAGGATGGTAAAATCACAGTAAATGGGAAAGCATTAACTGAAGAGCAAAATGCAAAATATGCTGCTTACTTACAAAAGAAGTAGTTAAATTTTAATATAACTTAAGAATCTCTCCAAATTATTTGGGGGGATTTTTTTATGTCTTTTATAAAGGATTTAAAATATTTTTGATCTCCTAAAATTAGGATATCATAGCAAGGACTTGCTTCCCTCCCATTGCAAATAGCGCATCTAAAATACAGGCATTTTGAATGAACCCAGTTGTATTATTAAATACTTGTTGGTACTTGAATTGATTATTTGAAGTCTCAAAATTATTTGGTTTCATTGGATCCACCCATTTCAATGTTTGTTGGATAGATGTTTGCTCATTGGCTATTTCAATGAACCATTTTGCTTTTAAATGCGTCTTAGTCCAATTTTGTGTCGCCAATAAAAAATCATTCAGGTAGACATGCTCGATTGAATACAATTGTTCTAAACTATCTACATAATATTCAAAATAAGGTGCTCGTTTATAATTGATATAAATAGCCTTAAAGTGTTGTGTCCTCCATGGGCTGTCGTGTGCTATTTGAATTTCATTCATTGGGGTTTTTTGATCCCTTCCTCCAACAATTGGAATGGTTAAATGCAAAGGGCCTTGTGCAGTTGCAATGACCATCCTATTTTTAAAACTCATTTTGCTAAAGGCAGTCTTACTGTCAAATACAATCTGTTCATGTGCTGCAAATACATGGTAATAGGATAAACAACCAAAATAATGTAGATCTGTATAAACCATGAATGCATTTTGTTTTGTAATTTTAATAAAATTTATCCATGAAGCAATTTAATTACGGGCTTTTATTTGTTATAGTATTATTAACAGCTTGTTCTGATCCACAATCTTTCGAATTCAAAGGACTACAAGATATTCAGTTAGAGAAATTGACAATGGGAAAAAATACAATTAGAGCTAATGTTAAATACTATAATCCAAACGATTTTTCATTGGTTTTAAAACAAATTGATTGTAAGGTTTTATTGAACAATGGAAAGTTTACGCAATTAAAATTAGATACAAATTTTACAATACCTCCAAAAAAAGACTTTCTACTTCCAGCACAATTTGAATTTCAAATGTCAGACTTGGTAAAAAATAGTATGGAATTATTGTTAAACAAACCTGTGAAATTAAACATCAAAGGAAATGCCACTTTGAGTAAAGGTATGTTCACTAAGACAGTTCCTATCGATTACGAAACAACACAAAAATTAAACCTTGGAGCGGCATTATCAGGAATGAAATAAATTTTTATTGATCCTTATTGTTTCCAAGTTGAAGGACTATCTCTCCATTCCATTAATGTACTTTGTGTATTGGCATCCACCAAACCTTTGTCTACTGCTAATTCAATTAGACTCGCATAATTCGTTAAGGAAACATATGGCACACCAGCTGCTTTGAATGCATCTTCGGCAATCTGAAAACCATAATTAAAGATTGACACCATTCCTACTACTTCTAAACCCGCATTTCTTAAAACATCTACTACTTGCAAACTACTTTTTCCAGTAGAGATTAAATCTTCTATCACTAAAATTTTATTGGTATTAGCATAAGCCCCTTCTATCTGATTGCCCAAGCCATGTTCTTTTGGTTTTGGACGCACATAGATATAAGGTAATTTTAATTGGTCAGCTGCCATCGCACCCCAAGGAATACCCGCAGTAGCTACTCCAGCTAACATATCGGCCCCTTCAAATTTCTCGAAAATGACATTGCACATTTCGCTTTTTATAAAGTCACGGACATAGGGAAAAGAGAGCACTTTACGATTATCGCAATAAATTGGACTTTTCCATCCACTTGCCCATGTAAACGGGTCATTGGGGTTTAACTTTATAGCACTAACTTGTAATAGTTTTTCTGCGACAGCTTTTTCGTTTGTCATATCCTAGATTTGACACGAATTTACCGTCAAAAAGGCGATATTTTTGCAAGAGTTACTAAATACTATACACATTTTATGATGACACCAATTATTGCAGCTGGAGGCATTGTAGTCAATCCAAATAAGGAGATGCTGTGGATCTTTAGAAGAGGCTTTTGGGATTTACCAAAAGGGAAACTAGATCTCAATGAAACGATTGAAGCATGTGCTTTAAGAGAAGTCATGGAAGAAACTGGAATAAGCAATCTTGTTTTGGGAGGCTTAATTTTAACAACTACACATCGTTACCATGATATCTATTTTAATTCCGAAGTGGAGAAAACGACTTATTGGTACAAAATGTCAATAGATCAATTACAAGAGGGAATTCCACAAACAGAGGAAGACATAGAAGCCATTGCTTGGGTAAAAAAAGAAGACCTTGCCCCCTATTTAGCAAAAACCTATGATAGCATAAAGGAAGTGA
>JBILCS010000065.1:0-9905 GCA_044353005.1 Sediminibacterium sp.
CAAAATTAGATGAACAAGTGTACGGTTCTAAATCAGTAGCTACAGCTTCGACTGGAACAGCTACTGCTGACCTTAACTCAGTTTATGGTCAATTGAACCAATTGTCAGGCCAATATGGATGGCATGCATTACAAGTACACTCTACTGATGAGTTACTTGGACCAACCCGTGGTACTGACTGGGATGACTTTGGTACTTGGAGAAAAATCCATTTACATGCAACAGATGGTGCGCATAATCAAATTTATGATACTTGGAATGGTTTAAATGGTGCTTTATTCCAAGCAACACTAGTTGCAGAAAAATCTACTGGGGCTGCTCAATTAGAAGGTAAGTTTTTAAGAGCTTTCTTCGCAACTCAAGTAATGGATATCTACGGACAAGTTCCTTATAGAGCTGCTGCAGATGGTCCAGATAAAATCCCTTCGGTTAAAACAAGATCAGAAGCTTTTGATTGGATTATGAAGGATGTAGATGATGCAATTGCTGGTTTACCAAGTTTTGGTACTGGAAGTGATATGCATAAGGCGAACAAACAAGCTGCTCAGTTCTTAAAAGCACGTTTGTTATTGAACAAGGCTGTTTACAAAGCAGACCCTAAGACACCGACTACTTTCACTTTTGCTGCTACTGATATGGAACAAGTAGTAACTTTAGTAGATGCAATCAATGCATCTGGTAAATTTGCATTGTCTACTGGATACTGGGATAATTTTAAGTGGGATAACTACCAAAAGTCAACAGAGTTGATTTTATCAAGAGCATCTAATGGTCCTGGTAAAGCAACACAAACAGGTGGTACCACTGGTGTAACTTGGGCTACAGGTATGGGAACGCACTACAACCAAGCATTCTCTGGTTGGAATGGTTTCACTACAACTGCTGATTTCTATAATTCATTTGCTGATGGCGATCAACGTAAAACTGCAGAATTAGCAGGTGCAACTGAAATACATGGTTTCACTGCTGGATTCATGGCTGGCCAACAATACAAATATGATGGCGGCAAGAAAGTAGAAGTTAAAGATCGTTCAGGTGGAAAATTAGTTTTCTCTCCAGATGTAAGCTTATTCTTCTCTACAGAATCTAAAGGTATTAGAACTAATAAGTATCCTTTAAAAGGAGATCAATTAGGCTTTAATGAAGAAAATGAGTTTGTAATCTTCCGTTTTGCTGATGCATTGTTAATGAAAGCAGAAGCATTGGTAAGAACTAATAAAGCAGCTGACGCATTGGTGATTGTAAACAATATCAGAAAGCGTGCTGGAACAACTTCTTTATCTGCAGTTACATTGAATGATCTTCTTGCAGAAAGAGGTCGTGAGTTGTACTTAGAAGGTTCAAGAAGAACTGATATGATTCGTTTTGGTAAGTATAATGATCCTGTAAACGAAAGACCATTAAAGTCTGACGCTTTCAGAGTTGTTTATCCTATCCCTAACCAAGCTGTATCTTCAAATCCAAATTTGAAGCAAAACTTCGGTTACTAGGAGCTACCTAAAATAGTTAACCTATTATAGAAAAGGCCGCGGTTTACCGCGGCCTTTTTGTTTTGAGGAGCTTTCATAAATTTTAAAGCCCCTCAAAACAACTATTATGATTTTAGGCGGGCGTTTACGCCCGCCTTTTTGTATTTTTATGCATACAATACGAACCTGATTTTATGCAAAAAATTTATATTCTACTTTTTGTTTCCATCTTTTTTTCAGCTTGTACAAAGTCTAAAGATGGCCAACTTTTTGAATTGGTAGAAAATAGTGGGATTCAATTTACCAATACGGTGACAGACGAAAAAGAAAATAATATTTTTAAGTATCGTAATTTTTACAATGGTGGTGGCGTAGGTATTGGTGATATCAATAATGACGGACTTGCCGATGTATTTTTTACGGCCAATCAAGGTGCCAATAAATTATTCTTAAATAAGGGCGATTTTAAATTCGAAGACATTTCAGATAAAGCAGGTTTTTCAAAAAAAGACCAATGGAGTACAGGCGTGACGATGGTGGACATCAACAACGATGGCTGGTTGGATATTTATGTGGCCAATGCAGGAAATATGATGCAAGAAGACCTTCGTAAGAATCAATTGTTCATCAACAACCATGATTTAACTTTTACAGATAGTGCAGAAGCTTATGGCTTAGCAAATAATGGATACACTACACATGCTTCTTTCTTTGATTATGATATGGATGGCGATTTGGATTGCTTCATGGTCAACAATAGCCCAATTCCAGTCAATACATTGAACTATGCGAATGCAAGAGACATCAGAGCAGAAAATTCTGCAGTAGCTGATTTTTTAAAAGGCGGTGGCGATCATTTATATAAAAATGAAGGCGGAAAATTTATTGAAGTATCTGCTGAGGCTGGTATACATGGTTCTTTAATTAGTTTTGGATTGGGGGTAACCATTGGAGATGTGAATGGGGACGCATGGCCAGATGTGTATGTGTCCAATGATTTTTTTGAAAGAGATTATTTATACATCAATCAAAAAAATGGCAAGTTTAAAGATGAAATAGAAACCTATACAGAACATAATAGCATTGCATCCATGGGGACTGATATGGCTGATGTGAACAATGATGGCTATCCAGATATTTTTACAACAGAAATGTTGCCAGAAAATGACTTCAGACTTAAAACCACCACCTCCTTTGACAATATTGATATCTATCGTTTAAAAGTAGCTAGTGGGTTCTACCATCAGTTCATGCACAATGCTTTGCAGTTAAATAATAAGAACGGAAAGTATAAAGAAGTTGCTCGTTTTTCTGGTGTGGAAGCGAGTGATTGGAGTTGGGGCGAAATGATCTTTGATGCAGACAATGATGGCTATAATGACATTTATGTAAGCAATGGTATTTATCGTGATTTAACCAATCAAGATTTCATAGATTTCTTTGCGAATACCATGATTCAGAAAATGGTGTTGTCTGGTAAGAAAGATGAAATCAGTAGTATCATTGAAAAAATGAGTAGTCAACCTATTCCAAATAAAATGTTTAGAAACAATGGAGACTTGACTTTTAAGGATATGGGTAAGGATTGGGGTTTGGATATCCCAAGCTTTTCCAACGGTGCAGCTTACGGGGACTTAGACAATGATGGCGACTTAGACATGGTAGTGAATAATAACAATATGCCAAGCTTTGTCTTTAAAAACAAGAGTAGAGAAAAAAATAAAAACGGGTTTATTGGATTTAAGTTAAAAGGCCTACCGCAGAATATCAATGCAGTGGGTGCCAAAATCAATCTATTTGTTCAAGGGCAAATTTTAAGTAAGGAAGTGATTCCTGCAAGAGGATTTCAATCATCTGTAGACTATAAACAAATCTTTGGCTTAGGTCAATTCAAAAAAATTGATTCTGTGCAAGTGATTTGGCCAAACCTAACACAAAGCATTTTAAAAATTCAAAAGCTCGACACAGTTTACACAATCGAACAAGCTGCTCAAGGAGTAAAACCATTTATAGTAGTGCAAGAAAAAATTGCACCCTTATTTGAGGAATTAAAAAGTAATTTTGAAAAACATACCGAAGATGATCATGTAGACTTTTATGCAGAAAGAATTATTCCAAGAATACTTTCTCAAGAAGGTCCTAAAGCGGCAACTGCGGATATCAATGGCGATGGTCTTGCAGATTTATTTATTGGCGGCGCTAATAATAAGGGCAGTCAAATTTACCTTCAATCAAGTAATGGAGATTTTAAACCAAGGCCACAAACTGCATTTAAAGCATTTAAGTCTTATGAAGATGTGGCTGCCGTATTTTTTGATGCCGACAAGGATGGAGATATGGACTTATTGGTAGGTTCTGGTGGGAACAATCGATTATCTAATAGAGGCGAGCTGAATCATCGTCTTTTCCTAAATGACGGCAAAGCCAATTTTACACACCTTGCAGATGCATTCCCTGTTTTTGAATACAATACCGGTGTGATGGTACCATTGGACTATGATTTAGATGGCGACCTGGATGTATTTGTTGGGGCCCGAAATACCCCTTTAAAATACGGGGTAACACCTGCGAGTGCTTTGTATCAAAATAACGGGCAAGGTCAGTTTAAAGAGGTGACTTCATCGGTTGCACCAGACTTTTCAAAATTAGGGATGGTGACTAGTGCAGTGGTCGGTAAGTTGAGTAATCAAGCTGGCACATCATTGATCATTGTTGGAGAATATATGTATCCAATTGTGTACGCCTTTGAAAAAGGCAAAATGGTAGAGCAAGCAACTAATTTAAAAGGATTGAATGGTTGGTGGCAGTCTATTCATATGGCTGACATTGATGGGGATGGCTTTCAAGATTTAATCATTGGTAATATGGGCGAGAATGGCTATCTAAAACCAACGCCAACTGCGCCAGTGAAACTTTGGATCAACGATTTTGATGGCAATGAGAGTATTGATAAAATTTTAACAAGAACTGTGAATGGAAACGATGTGCCAGTGTTCATGAAAGGCGAAATGCAAGAACAAATCCCTTTACTTAAAAAAGAAAATTTGAATTATGAGATCTATGCCAAAAAAGCCTTCCAAGAATTGTTTAAAAAAGAATTAGTAGATAAAGCTGCGATGAAATTATATAACTATAGTAGTTCTATCATTGCATGGGGAAAGGGGAATGGCCAATTTGAAATTCAACGTTTACCAAATGAAGTACAGTTTTCTTCTTTGAATGCGATGGTGTCTAGCGATGTCAATGCTGACGGTAAAATTGATCTAGTCATGGGTGGCAACCAATTTGGATTCCTTCCGCAGTTTGGACGTTTAGATGCCAATTATGGATTGGTATTAATCAATAAAGGTAAAAGAGTATTTGAAGTAGTAGAAGATAAGCAATCTGGCTTAGCCATTACAGGACAAGTTAGAGACATGGTATTGTTTCAGCAAGCTGCACAAAAAAAGGTCTTGTTTATAAGAAACAATCAGGTTCCGGTATTCATGAAATTAAAATAATTGTATGGTTTTTAAATATATCCAAAGCTTTAAGTATACGGTATCTAAATTGAGATCTAGTGCAATCATTTTTGCACTGAGTGTACTTCTTTTTGCCTGTAACCAGCCAATGAAAGAATTGCCTTTGTTTGAAGCACTTTCAGCCGAGCAAACAGGGATTCAATTTGAAAATAAATTACATCCTAATGAGCAGTTTAATATGTTTCATTACATGTATTATTACAATGGAGCAGGAGTCGCAACAGGTGATTTCAATAATGATGGACAGGCGGATATCTTTTTTGCTTCTAACGAGGGGGACAATCAATTGTATTTAAACAAAGGAAAACTACAATTCACCGAAGTCAGCAAGCAGGCTCAAATACCACAGGATAGTGCATGGAATACGGGGGTGTCTGTAGTGGATATCAATAACGACGGGTTATTGGATATCTATATTTGCAGGCTCGGTAATTTTGAAAAATTTGTATCCAAGAATCAGTTATTGATTTGTGTGGGTATCGAAAATGGCATTCCAAACTACAAAGAAGCTGCTGCTGAATATGGATTAGATTTTTCTGGCTTTAGTACACAAGCAAGTTTTTTTGATTACGATCAGGATGGGGACATAGATGTCTTTTTATTGAATCACTCGGTACACCAGAATGGCACATTTGCACCAAGAACAAGCTTTATGGGCACTTTTGATCCATTGTCTGGGGATCGTATTTTTGAAAATAACAATGGACATTTTGAAGATGTGACAAAAGCATCTAAAATCAATAGCACAGCTATTAGTTATGGATTAGGTGTGGTGATGAGTGATATCAATTTAGATGGCTGGGTAGATATTTATGCTGGGAATGATTTTCATGAGAATGATTACTTATATATCAATCAAAAAAATGGCAGCTTTAAAGACGAGCAAAAGGAGAGACTGATGCATACTAGTCAATACTCCATGGGGGTAGATGCTGCAGATTTAAACAATGACGGATTCCCGGAAATCGTTTCAATGGATATGCTACCTAAGGATCCTTATATTTTAAAAAGATCTTTAGGAGAAGACGATTATGATATCTATCAATATAAAATATCAGTTGGGTACGATTATCAGTTTACGCGTAATAACTTACAATGGAATCGCCGCAATGGCAAGTTCAGTGAAGTGGGTATGTATGCTGGCATGTTTGCGACAGATTGGTCTTGGGCGACTTTATTGATGGACTTTGACAACGACGGGTATAAAGACATTTTTGTGGCCAATGGGATTCCAAAGCGTATGAATGATATGGATTATGTGAACTATGTATCGAATCAGGAGATTCAAGAAAAAATAAGGGATAATAAAATGGGAGAAAAGGATATGGCGCTGATAGATCGTTTCCCTGAAATAAAAATACCCAATCAATTCTTTTTGAATAAAAAGGGCTTGTCATTCGATGATAAAGAAAAAGCCATAACCAATAATCCTTCTTCTTATTCGAATGGTGCAGCCTATGCCGATTTTGACAATGACGGTGATTTGGATTTAGTGGTCAATAATGTCAACGATAAGTCCTTTATTTACGAAAACAAAAGTAGTCAAGATACCACAGCGCATTCGGTTGCAGTAACACTAAAAGGTGCAGCAAAAAATATCAATGCCATTGGTGCCAAATTAGTTTTGTTTACGCCAGGTGAAATAAGAACTTATGAGAAGTTTCCAGTAAAAGGATTTTTGTCCAGTATGGAAGTGCCATTGTCCATTGGGTTAAAAAATACAAAAGTGGATTCTGCTTTCTTAGTATGGCCTGATAACAGTTTTCAAAAAATCAATCCAGCAGCGTTTAAGCAAAAGCAATTAGCATTAACCTATCAAATTGGGTTACCAAAATTCAATTATGACTTAATCAATCAGCATTGGCCAAATAATACAAAACAGGCGTTTGACTTAACGGCTACTTCAGGTATTCAATTTAAACATCAAGAGAATATTTTTCAAGAATTCAATAGAGAACAATTGATTCCTCAAATGAATTCCACAGAAGGTCCTGCATTGGCTGTAGGCGATATTAATAGGGATGGTTTAGAAGATATTTTTATTGGAGGTGCAAGAGGCTTCAGTGCTGCCTTATACTACCAACAACCCAGTGGTAAATTCTTGTTATCTAAACAAGAAGCTTTCCGTTTAGATAGTAATTATGAAGATGTTTGTGCTGTAATGGCGGATGTCAATAAGGACGGATTTCAAGATATCATTATTGGATCTGGGGGAAATGAATACTATGGGGAGGACAAGCACATGATGCCAAGGGTTTATTTGAATAGTGCAAAAGGACAGTTTACGATCTTGAATGATGCAATACCTGTGTATAATCAAAGCTCCGATATCGTTGCTAGAGATTTCAATCAAGATGGCGCAATTGATCTGTTCATTACAAGTAGAGTAAAGGCCATGGATTATGGCGCAGCTATCGATTCTTATCTTTTATATAATTTAGGTGATGGGCATTTTAAAAATGTAACAGCTTCAATTGCGCCAGACTTAATCGGCCTAGGATTTATTACTAGTGCAACAGAAATGGATATCAACAAGGATGGTAAAATGGAAATCTTATTGACGCATCAATGGGGTGGTATTGACGTCATGTATCCTTCTGTAAAAAAATGGACAAAAGAAAGTGTAACTAATTTACCTGGTTGGTGGAATTTCACTTTACCTGGAGATTTTGATTTAGATGGAGACATGGACTTTATTGCAGGCAACCTAGGATTGAATACAAGATTAAAGGCATCAGAAAAAGAGCCAATCAGTATGTATTACAATGACTTTGATGACAATGGAAAATTTGAGCAAATCATCACTTTCTATTTACAAGGAAAAGAAATTCCATTTGCCAATAAAGATGAAATTCAAAGACAGATTCCTAAAATAAAGAAATCCTTCTTGTATGCCGAGGACTTTGCAAAAGCAAACCTGTATGATATTTTTACAAAAGAAAAATTAAAGTCATCTAAACTTGTGAAGGCCTATCATTTTGCGAATACTTTATTTATCAATGATGGTAAAGGTAATTTTACGGCTAAGTTATTACCATGGGAAGCGCAAATCACTGCTTATAAAACTGCAGTGGTGACAGATGCGAACGGAGATAAATGGCCAGACATTTTAATGATGGGTAATTTTTATGATAACAATGTGCAGATGGGCAGGTATGATGCAGATTATGGCACACTACTCATCAATACTGGAAAGCAAAATTTTGATGCCGAACCTTTGAATGGATTGAGTATAAAAGGTCAAGTAAGACAGATTGCACCCATTCAGTTAAATAAACAATTGGCTTTTGTATTGGGTATGAATTCTGATAGCCTAAGATTGATTGGCTTTAAATAGCCTAAAATACTGGATAATTGATAGTGGATTTCCACTTTTGCGCATCTGGTTCCTTTATTCTATTGGTATTGTAAATAACATATGGAATTGCTGGACTCGTTCTTTGTTTATCTCCTAGGTATTGTTTTGTTGCTACTAGTGCGCTATGCACAGTTGCCGCATCACCTATCACAGCGACAGAAAGTAATTTACCTAATACCATTTTCTTTAGGGTAAAGGGTGGTTTCACCTGAATATCTTTTTCAATAGGAATAGCAACTTGGGTATAAACCTCCTCTTTGTTGATCCTAGTAATATTAACCATTGGGTCATTTTTTATTTTTCCATTTTGGGCAATAATATGTTGCTCTAGTTGAGCTACCATATCATAAATCTGAACCAAGGTAGGCGTATCCATCAGCACTTGATCTAAAGCAATCAAGCTAGAATCTTGAACATTCGTTTCCTGAATATCAAATCCATAAACCCCTTTGACAGTATTGTAATAATTTCCTGCAGCGGAAAGTATAAGATCAAGTTGCCCTTGTATTTTTTTTGCGAATAAATAGTTTTGAACTCTAGCAATAGGTGACCAATTGGTATTTTCCATGGAAGTTTCAAATCCAATGATTGCATTTGTGCTTGTATCATCTATGATTGAAAATTCAACAGGTACTTTTACTTCGTCAAGGATTAGTTCAGTTTGAATCGTCGCTACCATACTACTAGTGACTCTTAATTGAGTTTCCTTTGGCAACCACTCAGACCATTTATCGGATTGCATCATACCTCTAATGACACTTGGTGTGGATTGATTGACCACTTGCGTCCCCTTTATTATAATAAGCTTTGGTACTAGTAGATAAACGGCCACCAGGCTTAGGACTACAATAGTGGATAAAAGGAGCACGATTTTACGCATAGGAAAATGGTATTGAGAGGTCAAAATTACAAAAATCCCCCTTCATAAGTGCCCAATTTTGACTAAAATGGCTATTTTAGTGTATTGAAAAAACTAGGCGCCATATTATTCTTGGGCATTTTGCTTTTTAACGGATTTGGATACCGATTGGTATCGAATTACTTTGACCAAAAAGCAGCCAGTCAATTAGTACATCTAATTGAAGAAAATAATTATGACGAATCTTACTTAGTCACTATTAAGACGCCAATCAATCTTCCTTATTATGCCAATAATCCTCAATTTGAAAGAGTGGATGGAGAGATTGTGATCAAGGGTATTGTGTATCAGTATGTACAAAGAAGAATTTACAATGACAGCCTTGAATTAAAAGTATTACCAAACCAAGACCGTTTGCATATCAAAAATGCAAGAGAAGACTTTTATAAATTAGCGCAGGATTTATCTAATAATGGCACAGATAAAAAGTCTGTACCATTGGGAAAATCTACCGCAAAGTTTATCAGCTTTGACTATATAACACAAAATAATAGCTGGCATTTAGTTCCAGCAAATTCAGCGAAGGTAACGACTGGTTATCGTTACGCAGCGCGTTTAATAAGCAATTATTTAACGGTACAAGGTCCGCCTCCGAAAATGATTGCTTAATTTTTAGTAACAGCCTCATGCTTAAGCAA
>JBILCS010000014.1:0-31383 GCA_044353005.1 Sediminibacterium sp.
AAATACCCCCTAAATTTGCTCCTGACTTCAAATGTCTTTAACTGATTCCTATGAATATTAAGTCTTTACTGGCAAAACCCTTTGCTGGTGTCATCTATCGACAAATCCAAAAAGAACGTATTTCTGCTTTAGCGGATCAGCAAAACATTCTAAATCAATTAGTTAAGACAGGTAAAGCCACTATTTTTGGCAAGGAGCACAAATTTGATCAGGTCAATAGTCCCCTAGAATTTCAGGAAGCTGTGCCATTAAGGGACTATGAAGCTATAAAGACATATATAGAACAGATCAAAAAAGGGACGCAAAATGTACTTTGGAAAGGAAAGCCTATCTATTTTGCCAAAACAAGTGGTACAACCAGTGGTGTAAAATATATCCCAATTACAAAAGATTCTATCAGTAACCATATTAATGGAGCTAGAAATGCCCTCTTAACTTATATGTCGACCACCGGACAGCACCAGTTTGTCAATGGTCGGATGATTTTTTTGAGTGGATCTCCTGTTTTAGAACGTGTAGCAGGCATTCCTACTGGAAGATTAAGCGGCATTGTGAACCACCATATCCCTGCTTATTTAAGAAGCAATCAATTACCAAGTTATGAAACCAATTGTATCGAAGAATGGGAGGAGAAATTAGATCGTATTGTAGATGAGACCATTTTAAAAGATTTAACCTTAGTAGGAGGGATTCCTCCATGGATGCAAATGTATTTTGACCGTATAGTTGCAACATCTGGTAAATCAGTTAAAGAAGTATTTCCAAATTTACAAGTCTTGGTGCAGGGGGGCGTTAACTTTGAACCTTATAAATCTAAATTGTTTGATACCATCGGCAGTTCAATCGATACCATTGAATTGTTCCCAGCGAGCGAAGGATTTTTTGCATTTCAAGATACCAGAGACCAACAAGGCTTATTATTAAATACCAATAGCGGTATTTATTATGAATTCATTCCTTTGGCAAATATCCATGATGCCAATCCCATAAGACTTAATTTATCACAAGTTGCGTTAGGGGTTCAATATGCACTCGTGATTAATAGCAATGCAGGTTTATGGGGCTATCATATTGGTGATACAGTGAAGTTTGTGAGTATTGATCCTTATAGAATTATTGTCACAGGAAGGGTGAAACATTTTATTTCGGCATTTGGAGAACATGTGATTGGTGAGGAAGTAGAAGCAGCGATGTTGCAAGTAGCTAATGAAATGAATGCTTCTATCGTAGAGTTCACTGTGGCACCTTATATCGCACAAGGCGAAGGAAAAAGTTACCATGAATGGTTGGTTGAATTTGAAAGACCATCATCGGATATGGAACTGTTTAAATCTAAATTAGATCAAGCCATGTGTGCAAAAAATGTATACTATCAAGACCTGATTGCTGGAAATATTTTAGCTCCATTGGTTTTGACAGTCCTTCCTAAAAATGCATTTATTGAGTACATGAAATCCGAAGGAAAATTGGGTGGACAGAATAAAGTACCAAGATTAAGCAATGACCGAAAAATTGCAGACGCATTGCGTAATCAATTAGGCAAGTAGCCAGAATAGAATAAAAAGCGTATTTTTAACCTCAAGTAAACAACTGGATGAGTCAAAAAAGAATTGCCATTTTCGGATCTACAGGTTCCATTGGGAAACAAACCCTAGAGGTGATCGCGGCGAACCCAGACTTATTTGTCGCTGAGATTTTGACGGCGCATGCAAACGAATCCTTATTAATTGAGCAAGCATTATTATTTGAACCCAATATTGTAGTGATTGGGGAGATTGGCAAATACGCGATTGTAAAAAAAGCATTAGAAGGCAAACCAATTAAAGTGTTTGCAGGAGAAGAAGCTTTAGAACAAGTTGCCGCCATGGATTGCTATGATTTTATGATGGCGGGTATTGTAGGTTTTGCTGGTTTAAAACCAACATTGACTGCAGTTGAAAATGGTAAAGCAGTGGGACTCGCAAATAAAGAAACATTAGTAGTGGCAGGCGATATTGTCATGCGCACAGCAAGAGAAAAAGGTGCTGCTATTATTCCAGTAGATAGCGAGCACTCGGCCATTTTCCAATGTCTTGTTGGGGAAGGTAATAATCCCATCGAAAAAATTATTCTCACAGCGAGTGGTGGTCCTTTTTTAGGAAAGAAACCTAATTTTTTAGTGAATGTAAAAAGAGATCATGCTTTGCAACATCCAAATTGGAGCATGGGTGCAAAAATTTCAATTGACTCTGCAACCTTGATGAATAAAGGATTAGAAATGATTGAAGCGAAATGGTTATTTGACTTAAGGCCAGATCAAATCAAAGTGGTGGTACATGCACAAAGTATTATTCATAGTATGGTTCAGTTTCAAGATGGCAGTATTAAAGCACAGATGGGCTTGCCTGATATGAAATTACCTATTCAATATGCAATGGCTTTTCCAAAAAGATTGGCGAATGATTTTCCAAGATACCATTTTGACAAACCTAATACATTGACTTTTGATGAGCCTGATGTAAAGACCTTTAGAAATTTAACCTTGGCGACAGAAGCATTGCGCATTGGAGGCAATGTTCCTTGTGTATTGAATGCTGCAAATGAAATTGCAGTGTATGCATTTTTAAAAAATAGAATTGGATTTTTAGATATGACAGATCTAATTGAAAGAACATTAGAGAAAATTGAATTTATCGCAAATCCAAGTTTGGATGATTATTATGAAACCGATGGAGCTGCAAGAGATTTTGCTGCTTCTTTAATACAACTATAAAAACATGTATCTAGCTGCTATTGATTTAACCGTACTTGCAACAAAAACTGCACAATTTATTTTATCTTTTTCTATCATCGTTGTTTTGCACGAGTTAGGACATTTTATTCCTGCTAGATTATTTGGCGCAAGAGTAGAAAAATTTTATTTATTCTTTAATCCTGGATTTAGTTTGTGGAAAAAGAAGATAGGAGATACAGAATATGGATTAGGTTGGATTCCTTTTGGAGGCTATGTGAAAATTTCAGGGATGATTGATGAAAGTATGGACAAGGAGCAGATGAATAAGGCCCCCGAATCTTTTGAATTGAGATCAAAGCCTGCTTATCAAAGATTGATTGTAATGTTAGGTGGTGTGATTGTGAATGTAATTTTAGCCATTGTTATTTTCATTGGCATTGCTTGGTTTTGGGGAGACGATTTTTTACCAGCAAAAAATCTAAGTTATGGCATACATCCAACAGAGATTTCTAAAAAAATGGGATTGCAAGACGGAGATATTATTATTGCATTGGATCAAAAAGAATTAAAAGATTTCTTTGAATTAGAATCTAAAATAGTTTTAGAAGGTCCAAAAACAATTCAATTTAAAAGAGGAGATAGTGTATTGAGTTTGACTTTTCCAACAAACATAGCTGCTGAATTGGCAAATGCAAATAATTCAACCGCATTTGTTGTGCCTATGTTCCCAGTGATTGTGGACTCAATTGGGAAAACCTCAGTCGTAGTAGAAGGTAGCTTTCAAAAAAATGACACTTTATTAAGTATCAATGGGCAATCGGTGAAATACCAACATGAGTTCATTGAAGTAAAGAAAAAGTATAGTGATTCATTGGTCACCATTATTGCTAAAAGAGGAACGGATACAGTGAAGATTAGAACCTTAATTAACAATAAAGCACAGCTCGGCCTATTTGTAAAATTACCGATGCAACTTTTTAAAACAGTGCATCAAGGTTATACTTTTGCCGAAGCAATTCCAACCGGTATTCAAAGATGTTTTACCACACTCGATAATTATGTAAATGGCATCAAGCAAATTTTTACTGGCAAAGTAAATCCGAATGATTCTCTTGGAAGTTTAATCAGCATTGGAAATACATTTCCATCTCAGTGGGATTGGGAGCGATTCTGGACTTTGACAGCTGTATTTTCGATCGTACTAGGCTTCATGAACGTATTACCTATTCCTGCATTGGATGGGGGACATGCTTTATTTATTCTATTCGAAATGATTACAGGGCGCAAGCCAAGTGATAAGTTTATGGAATATGCACAAATTGCAGGCATGATTTTGATGTTTGGCCTTATGTTATATGCATTGGGACTAGACTTCTGGCGTTTATTTAAGTAGACGGTTATTAAAATCCATTTATTAGTTGTAATTTTGTACTTGCTTTAATCGCAGTAATTGGGGTCGTATGGTTTTGACAGCAAGCGTAGCGGTTGGGGTAAGCATGTAGTGCGTTGGGTAATTAGCACTTTAATCTGAATACCAAACAATCAAAAGGCGAAACAAACTACGCCATGGCTGCTTAATTCAGTGAATTAACTTCCATTATGGCCGAGCTAGCAGGTAGGCCCTTTACCCGCTGCTTAGCTTAATCAAAACAAAAAGGGATGCGATAAGCATAGGCTGTGCCGCTTATTTAAGTACCATACAGCTAAGTAATCAATTGGTTTGTGTTTTTCCTGCTGATTGCCGACAAATAATAAAACAATAAACATGTAGAAGACCAATGGTAACTTTGTTTGGACAGGGGTTCGACTCCCCTCGACTCCACAAGGGTTTTATCCTTCCCAAAGATTTAGGCCCGGCCCGGTTAAAATCCGGGCCTCGCTTGATCCGGTCGGGGCTCACAATTAGGAGACAGAAAAACAATTTAGAAATCCAAATTTATAAAAATTAGGTTTTCGTGATTCATTGAAAATGAAAAATTGTACTTGTTTGTTGCAGAAAACACAGACTTGGAAGCACCTTTGCGCATATGATCGTGGACTTCAATAATGATCATTTTAGTGTGTGGCAACCAAGATTCATAATTTTTTTCAAACACTTCTTTTTCGGATCCTTCAATATCTAATTTTAGTAAGTCAATTGTTGACCAGTTCATTTCTTGCATAATTGATCCTATAGAATAAGCAGTAATACTGCCGGGTGTAGAAGCATCAACCTCTTCCACCATAAATGCATTGTCATTGTCTTTGGCATTAACAATAACAAGGTGCTTATTATCATTCCAGATGCCCCCAAGCTTTGCTTTTACATTTGAAAAATTGACAATATTTTTTTTAAGCATTTTAAAATTTTCTTGATTAGGCTCAACTGCAACAATATTTGCGCTAGGATAACGGTGCGAAAAATAAACAGAAGCAAGTCCAATATTAGCACCTCCATCAATAATGGTTGCAGGAGTGTATGGAATATGAAAATTATATTGTCCCTCTAAAAAAACCTGTTTAAAAGTAACCTTGTCGGCATATTTTTTTCTTAGATAAATAGATGTCTTGTACTGGCTAGACCTATAACAACCATCTTTTTTAAAAATGCGACGCATAAAAAAAATAAGTCCATCCGTAAAACCAAATGCATTGATGAGGGGTACTAATCTTTTTGACATATTATAAATTTAGCAATATTTAATAAAATTAAGCAGTTTGAGAGGAAAATATTAATGCGAATGGACCACCTTAGTTCTGAACGCCTGTTTAAAATTTGCAATATTACGTTCAAATCAAAATCTCAAGTTCTTATCAAAATCTAAAGTGCCTAGAATCAATAACTTATTAACTCTAAGAATAATTTAAATAATGTCTTTCAATCAAACTTAATGGCATAAATATTGTTTAGAAGTAGAAGGAAATTTAACTTTACAAATCATTGAGCAAACAGACTTTGGCGTATTTTTACAAATAATTATAAAAACAATTTTATACAATGGATAATCAAACCACAGACGGAGCAGCAAAATGTCCTTTTACAGGCGCAACAACGCTTTCTGCAAAACAAGGAACTGCAGGAACTGGACCAGTGAACAGAGATTGGTGGCCGAACCAATTAAAATTAAATATCTTAAGACAACATTCTACAAAGTCGAATCCTATGGAACAGACTTTCAATTATGTTTCTGAGTTTAAGTCTTTAGACCTTAAAGCTGTGAAGCAAGATATTGTGGACTTGATGACCAATTCTCAAGAGTGGTGGCCTGCTGATTATGGACATTATGGTCCTTTCTTTATTCGTATGGCATGGCATGCTGCAGGAACTTATCGTACCACAGATGGTCGTGGTGGTGGTGGTGCAGGCATGCAACGTTTTGCGCCATTGAATAGCTGGCCAGATAATACCAATTTAGATAAAGCAAGATTATTATTATGGCCAATCAAAAAGAAGTATGGTCAAAAATTATCTTGGGCCGATTTAATGATTTTAGCAGGTAACTGTGCATTAGAATCAATGGGCTTTAAGACTTTTGGTTTTGCTGGAGGTAGAGAAGATGTTTGGGAACCTCAAGAAGATGTATACTGGGGAAATGAAAGAGAATGGTTAGGAGATAAAAGATATTCTGGAGATCGCGAATTAGAAAATCCATTAGCGGCTGTGCAAATGGGATTGATTTACGTAAATCCAGAAGGACCTAATGGTAATCCTGATCCTATTGCATCTGCAAAAGACATTCGTGAAACATTTGCGCGTATGGCTATGAACGACGAAGAAACAGTTGCATTGATTGCTGGTGGACATACATTTGGTAAAACACATGGTGCTGCCGATCCAGGAAAATATGTAGGTAAAGAACCTGCTGCTGCAGATATTGCTGAGCAAGGACAAGGTTGGAAGAATACTTTTGGAACTGGTAATGGAGTGCATACCATCACTTCTGGTTTAGAAGGTGCATGGACAACCACACCAACAAAATGGAGCAATAACTATTTTGAAAATTTATACAAATATGAGTGGGAATTAGTGAAGAGCCCTGCTGGAGCGCATCAATGGAAGCCAAAAGCAGGAGCGGGCGCAGGTACTGTGCCGGATGCACATGATCCGTCTATCACCCATGCACCAACTATGTTAACAACAGATTTAGCGTTGATATTAGATCCAGCATATGCACCGATTTCAAAAAGATATTATGAAAATCCAGATCAATTGGCAGATGCATTTGCAAGAGCTTGGTTTAAATTAACACACCGCGATATGGGACCACGTGCACGTTATGTTGGAACAGAAGTGCCTGCTGAAATATTGATTTGGCAAGACCCAATTCCTGCTATCAATTATACATTAATTGATGCAACAGATATCGAAGCTTTAAAAGCAAAAGTACTTGCTTCTGGTTTGTCTGTCTCTGAATTAGTGGCAGCCGCTTGGGCTTCTGCTTCTACTTTCCGTGGATCAGATAAAAGAGGTGGAGCCAATGGTGCAAGAATCCGTTTAGCACCTCAAAAATATTGGGCTGTAAACAATCCCGCACAATTGTCTAAAGTATTGGATGCATTAGAAGCCATCCAAAAGGCATTTAATGCAAGTGCAACTGGAGGGAAACAAGTTTCAATAGCAGATTTAATTGTACTTGCTGGTGCGGCTGCAATTGAAAAAGCGGCAAAGGATGGTGGTGTAACAATTAAAGTTCCATTCACAGCTGGTCGTGCAGATGCAAGTCAGGAAGAAACGGATGTGGCATCATTTGCAGTATTAGAACCAATTGCAGATGGTTTCCGTAATTATATCAAACCTCGTACATTGGTTTCTGCAGAAGAGATGTTAATTGACAAGGCACAATTATTAACCTTGACTGCTCCTGAAATGACAGTGTTATTTGGTGGTTTGCGTGTATTGAATACCAATTTTGATCAATCAAATCATGGCGTGTTTACAGCAACTCCAGGGGTATTAACTAATGATTACTTTGTCAACTTAATTGATTACAACAACGCATGGAGCGCAATGGATCATTCATCAAATGCTTTTCAAGGAGTAGATAGAAAAACTGGAGCAGTTAAATTTACTGGTACAAGAGTTGATTTAATCTTTGGATCAAATTCTGAATTACGTGCATTGGCAGAAGTATATGCATGTGATGATGCTAAAGCTAAATTTGTACATGATTTTGTTGCTGCTTGGAATAAAGTAATGGAATTAGATCGATTCGATTTAACTTAATTTTTAAGAATTATAATATAGATGGCCTCAAAAGGGCCATCTTTTTTTATGTATCTATTTTGGAGATTTACATACTAGTTGTTTAAATAATATTTTATAATGCTATATTAAATTATTGTAAATTAAGGTTCAATTAATAAGAACCGAATGAAACAATTATTTAAAAAGGCATATTATCTTGTCATAGTCCTTTCTATTTTATTAGTGCATACAAATATCCTTGCACAAGAAAATCCATTAGAAGGGCGTTGGGATTTAACGGTAGATATGGGCGGAGGTAGATTGGCGCCTTCTTGGTTGGAAGTCCGTCACTCTGGAGTGAAAAATTTAATTGGCAGATTTGTGGCTGATGGTGGTAGTGCAAGACCAGTTGCACAAGTTTTTTTTGATGGGATAAAACTAAACTTTACCATTCCACCACAATGGGATAATACAGAAAACAATTTAGTGGTGGAAGGTGAATTAGTGGGGGATCAATTAAAAGGAACCATGGTTGTGCCTTACGGACAAAAATACACATGGACAGGCGTTCGTGCACCAAGATTGAATAGTTTAAAAGAAGTTACTTGGGGTACACCTATTCAATTATTAAACAATACAGATTTATCTGGATGGGAAGCGATGGGCAAGAACAATCAATGGATGAATGTAAATGGGGTATTGACTAATGCAAAATCTGGTGAAAATATTAAAACAAAGGCAACTTTTGATGATTTTAAATTGCATATTGAATTCAGGTATCCTGCAGGAAGTAATAGTGGTGTGTATTTAAGAGGCCGTTATGAAATTCAGATAGAAGATAACTTAGGTAAGGCACCACAAAGTGTATACTTAGGTGGGATATATGGTTTTATTGATCCATGGGTGAATGCAGCAAAAGCACCTGGAGAATGGCAATCTTATGATGTGACTTTAATTGGCAGAATGGTCACTGTAATTGCGAATGGTCAAATCATTATTTTTAAACAAGAAATTCCAGGTATCACTGGAGGTGCTATTAATAGCGACGAAGGGGCGCCAGGTCCAATTATGTTACAAGGGGATCATGGTCCAATTGAATACAGAAATATCATTATTACACCAGCTAAAAAATAAATTGCTTTAACTATTTTACAATCACAACTTCTTCATAAGGGACTCTTTCTCTTTTCCCCCAGACCCCAGCTTCAGTACCTTTGCCCACACTAATAATCATATTGACTTCTGCCATTGCTGGTAGATCTAATGCTTTCTTTACCCTAACTGCATCGAAGCCCTCCATGGGACAGGATTCAAAACCCTCGGCAGCGATTGATAACATAAATGTTTGAGCTGCTAAGGCACATGATTTATGCACTGTGATTCTTTGATCTGCTCTGCCTCTCATTCTAGTCATTGGCCTGAATGCGCCAATTAAATTACTTAAACCGCTTCTTAATGCAGTAAAAAAACCAAACCGATCTGTGCTATATGCAAGCGGCATTAATTTACCATAGTAGGTCATTAATTTATCTTGATTGGGCGTGGTATCACCCGTGATGCCTTTTTTAATCAGGTCCAAATGCCATTGCACTCTTTTTTTCCAATGATCTTGACGGGTAACAAATACCACCAATTGCTTTGCAGTTCTTGCTGCATTTTGATTTAAACAATATTCGTGAAAATCCTTTTGTAAGGCAGGATCCTTGATCCAATAAAATTCCCATAATTGCATATTGCTACTATTAGGAGCCAGTATGCTGCGTTCTAAACTTTTTTTTATCACTTCATCCGGTACTTCAACATTGGGATCAAACTTTCTATTGGACCTTCTTTTTTCAATAATTTCTTCAAATGCTTGCGATAAAGACATATATTTTTTTAATTTGAGTAAAATTTACGACTAAGCAATAAAATTAAGCATAGTTGTTTAATTACAATTCAAAAAGAACAATTTATGATAAAGAAAATATTGTATGGTTTTACAGCCTTGGTTATTTTAACTATTGGGCTTGCCTATACACCCATATTCGCTCATTTAAGAAATTTTGCCCAATGGGGGAAGCATTCTATTCACGATTATAAAACACATCCAACTAGACTTGTTAAAGCAGCGAGTGTTCCTCAATATTGGCCATTAGATAGTACTTATAATAAAGCGATTATGCCAGATTCTTTAGTACTTGCATTGGATTCAAATGATACACATGCATTTTTAGTGATACAAAATGGAAAGATTGTGTATGAAAAATATTTTGATGGGTATAATTCAAAAACTTTGAGTGGATCGTTTTCTGCCGCTAAAAGTATTATCTCATTATTAATTGGAATCGCATTACAAGAAGGGAAAATAAAATCTTTGGAAGAGCCTGTTGGCAATTATGTGCCTCATTTTAAAGAAGCCAATTTAGATAAAATAAGAATTGTGGATTTATTGACCATGAGCTCTGGTACCAATTATGAAGAATTTGATAAAAGTTATTTTAGCATGAATGCCTATGGCTATTATGGTGACAACGAAGAATATATGGTGAGTAAAATGGCGTTTAAAGAACCTTCTGGTGTTTATTGGGATTATAGAAGTGGAGATACCCAGGTTTTGGGATTGGTTGTTGAAAAAGCATTTGGAGATAATATTTCAAACTTAGTATCTCAACGTTTCTTGCAACCAATGGGTGCAGAAGTAGATGCATTATGGCTATTAGATGGAGACCAACAACATGAAAAAGCATTTTGTTGCTTTAACGGAGTCGCAAGAGACTATGCTAGATTTGGACAGTTGATTTTAAATAAAGGAAATTGGGGCGGGACACAAATTATAGATTCCAATTATGTATTGAAAGCAACATCACCAGCAACTTATTTAAAAGACCGAACTGAATCAGATAAGCCAGTTGATTACTATGGCTATCAATATTGGATTGTACAACACAAAGGGATGTCTATTCCATTTCAAAATGGCTTATTTGGACAATATGTTTTTTCAATTAAAGAGAAAAATGCAGTTGTTGTTAGATTAGGTGAGTCTAAGCCAGTTAAACCTGTTCACCACCTTCAACCCGAAATCTATTCTTATTTAGATGCAGCACTTTCAGTATTAAAATAATAAAAAAAGCCGCTCGAAAAATCGAGCGGCTTTTTTTATTAAGATCTATTTTTAAAATAGTTTCATTGCTTTGGCAAAATAAGTCAAAGTGCCAGGAAGGGCTAACCAGAAAAATTCTCTATAAACGAATAATAAAACGATTAAAATAGCGAACCATAAAAAGAATAATGCCCAGTATTTTTTGGTGTTAGTTTGTACTTCCATTTGTTTGCTTTGTTTGTATTAATTTAATTCAGTTGCAAATATACAATAAATCTTATTTAGACCTATAAATTTGGTCCATAGGTATGTTTTAAATCTACTTTCCATCCCTTGGGAGTGGATATAATTTTAAGTTTATGCACCTTCTTGTCAAAGGAATTTTGGTAATTCATGATGGTCAAACTGCTATCCACAGCAATAATTTCGTTGATTTGAATGGAGGCAAGCCTGATTTGCATACGTCCCTCTTTATCCAATCCATAATAGTTATTGGCCAATTGCTCGAATATCGCAAGGTTCTCTGCATCTTCTACCACATAGAATTTGGCTTTCTTAAAATTGCCTTGCATACAGTTCTCAATAAAATAACGCCCACCATCTAAGGGATTGTCTGCAATTTCATATTGGTCCGATGGGCTACATTGCCATAGAAAAAGCGCTAAAAAGAGGTATTTTAATTTTTGTAGATGCATAGCCAAAGTTACGTCATTAGGTAGTATTTTTGGAGCATAAAGCTAAGTCATGAAAAATTTAATGTTATTGGTTGGATTATTGATAGGTGCATTCAGTTTTGGACAACAAAAACATCCTGATTTTATGCAACAAGGGAATATTTATGAAGTGAATATTCGTCAATATACCAAGGAAGGGACTTTCAAAGCATTTGCAAAACATTTACCAAGATTACAGAAAATGGGGGTACAAACATTATGGTTTATGCCTATCCAGCCCATTTCAAAATTTGGTAGAAAAGGAACTTTAGGATCTTATTATGCAGTGGCTAGTTATACCGATATCAATCCCGAATTTGGAACCCTCGCAGATTTTAATGCCATCGTCAATCAAGCACATGCGCTTGGCATGAAAGTTTTAATTGATTATGTTCCAAATCATTCTGGTGCAGATCATCCTTGGCTGACTACGCATCCAGATTTTTATGAAACAGATTCAACAGGGAAGCCTACTTATACTGCAGACTGGTCTGATACAAGAGAATTGAATTTTAATAACCTAGTGATGCAGGATAGTATGATCAATACCATGAAGTATTGGTTAAACGCCACTAAGATAGATGGATTCAGGGTAGACGTTGCATGGGGTGTACCTTACAGTTTTTGGGATAAATGTATTCCAGCATTAAAAAAAATTAGAAATATCTATTTATTGGCAGAAGCGGATGATGCTAAGCTACATGAAAATGGTTTTGATGCGACTTATACTTGGAAAGAATTTCATGTCTTAAATGACATTGCTGCTGGTAAAAAAAACATTAGCGCTTTGGATACCGTGTTGCAAAATATTGAAACTGAATTTATGAAAGGAGCGCAAAGATTGTATTTCACAAGCAATCATGACGAAAACTCTTGGAATAAAGCAGACTATGCAACAATGCCAGGCTCCATTCATACACCTTTCGCTGTGTTTACGCAAACCTACAATAGAACAATGCCTTTAATTTATAGTGGTCAAGAAGAGCCTGTATTAAGACCGCTTGCATTTTTTGAAAAAGACAGCATTGAATTTAAAAAATATGAGCGTGCTAATTTTTACACGACGCTTTTAAAATTAAGAAAATCAAATAGCGCATTTGCTGATAATGCTAATTTTAAAAGATTGAATGTGAATCTTCCAGAAAAAATAATGGCATATGAAAGAAGCAATGGCCAGGATAAAGTAGTGGTGGTTTTGAATTTAACCAATCAACCACAGCAAGCAATGATTGATGGAATAGATGCAAGTACATTTGAAGAGGTATTCACCAAGCAAAAACTGACAGGTATTCGATCTTTACAAATGCCTGCTTGGGGTTATCAAGTTTTTGTAAAGAAAAATACAGTAAAATAATATTGGGTACAATCGCAATCAGAATGGTGGTTTAAAAATAACAACACATGACTAAACAATTTCTAGTAGACCAAATCAAAGCAAAGCAATCTTACTTATGTGTTGGATTGGATACGGATATTGAAAAGCTTCCAGCAGGGTTGCCTAAAAATAAAGCAGGGGTCATTGCTTTCAATAAAGCCATCATTGATGCTACGGCAGTGCATTGTGTAAGCTATAAAATCAACACGGCATTTTACGAATCCCAAGGCATTGCAGGTTGGGAAGCTATGGAAGCGACATTGGCGCATATCCCATCTACCCATTTTACGATTGCAGATGCAAAACGCGGAGATATAGGAAACACGTCAGCACAGTATGCAAAAACATTTTTTGAAACCCTTCCATTTGATGCCATTACAGTAGCTCCTTATATGGGCAAGGATAGTATTGATCCATTTTTAGCCTATCATAATAAGTGGACGATTGTATTGGGATTGACATCCAATCCAGGAAGTCAAAATTTTGAACAACAAAAATTAGCAAACGGACAATTTTTATACGAATCTGTTTTAGAACAAGTAGCAAGTTGGGGCAGTCCTGAACAATTGATGTTTGTGGTGGGCGCCACCAGAGCCAATGAGCTGGAATCTATCCGAAAAATTATCCCTGCACACTTTTTATTGGTGCCTGGCGTTGGAGCGCAGGGCGGAAGTTTATCAGAAGTCACTGCCTATGGAAAGAACAATGAAGTAGGTTTACTCATTAATGCAAGTAGGGCCATTATTTTTGCAAGTAATGGAGCTGACTTTGCTGCAGATGCAGCGATAGCAGCAAAAAGCTATGCAGATGAAATGAAAGCTTTATTAAGCTAATATTCAGCTAATAAATTACTTGTAATTATAGTTTTTTAAGCGCTTTCGACTACCTTTATGCCTCAATCATTATTATAAAATCACAAACCATGGCAGTAAGAGCAGATTTGTTTGAATCCCCAGATTATTATCAATTAGACGAATTGATGTCTGAAGAACATTTAATGGTTAGAGATGCAGTAAGAACCTACGTTAAAACAGAAATATCACCAATCATTGAGGAGTATGCTCAGAAGGCAGAATTCCCAAATCAAATTGTGAAGCAATTAGGTGACCTTGGATGTTTTGGCCCAACTGTACCTACTGAGTATGGTGGCGGTGGATTAGATTATATCAGTTATGGATTGATGATGCAAGAATTGGAAAGAGGGGATAGTGGTGTGAGAAGTACTGCGAGTGTTCAAGGTTCTTTGGTGATGTTCCCAATTCATGCATATGGAAGTGAAGCACAAAAACAAAAGTTTTTACCAAAATTAGCATCTGGCGAGTGGTTGGGTTGTTTTGGATTAACAGAACCAGATCATGGATCTAATCCTTCTGGTATGTTAACGAATATTAAAGATGCAGGGGACCATGTTATTTTAAATGGTGCAAAAATGTGGATCAGCAATTCCCCATTTGCGCAAGTGGCAGTGGTATGGGCTAAGAATGAAGCGGGAGAAATCGTAGGCGTCATTGTTGAAAGAGGAATGGAAGGATTTTCAACACCAACCACACATAATAAATGGAGTTTGCGAGCAAGTGCAACAGGAGAATTGGTTTTTGATAATGTGAAAGTGCCTAAGGAAAATATTTTACCAAATGTCAAAGGATTAAAAGGACCATTGAGTTGTTTGAATAAGGCAAGATTTGGTATCGCATGGGGTACGATTGGTGCTGCGATGGATTGTTATGATACCGCATTAAGATATAGTAAGGAGCGCGTTCAATTTGGTAGACCAATTGGCGGATTCCAATTACAACAAAAGAAATTGGCAGAAATGTTGACTGAAATCACGAAAGCACAATTACTTGCCTGGCGTTTGGGCGTGTTGATGAACGAAGGTCGTGCCACTGCTGCTCAAATTAGTATGGCTAAAAGAAACAATTGTGAAATGGCCACTAATATAGCAAGAGATGCAAGACAAATGTTAGGAGGAATGGGTATCACAGGAGAATATTCTGTGATGCGTCATATGATGAACTTAGAGAGTGTAATCACTTATGAAGGAACACATGATATTCATTTGTTAATTACCGGAATGGATATAACAGGATTCAACGCATTTACATAGTATTGTTCAATAAAGAAAAACTGGGTAATGGCTGCCGATAAAATATTTTTAATTGGGATGATGGGTTCTGGTAAATCTTATTGGATACAAAAAATGGCTAAGTGGAATAAATGCGTGGGCTATGATTTAGATGCCTTGATTGAAATGAATGAAGAAAAAACAATTGCTGAAATTTTTAATGAAGACGGGGAAGATTATTTTAGAAAAGTAGAGGCGAAAATTTTAAGATGGTTTAAAGAGAAGAAAAAATTTATCATTGCAACAGGGGGCGGTACGCCTTGCTTTCAAGAAAATATGCATTGGATGAAAAAAGAAGGCATTGTGATTTGGTTAGACGAGCCAGTAGAGGTTTTAGTAAAAAGGTTATCTCCAGAGAAAAATAAACGACCCCTAATTGCCAACTTAAGTGATGCTGAAATTGCAGCATATATTGAAGATAAATTAGTAGAAAGGCATTCGTTTTATAGTCAAGCAAACTACCGATTATCCAGCGAACAAATTAATGAAGCCGGATTAAAAAAACTAATGGCAAAACATGCATCGTAAAATTTTAATACTTGGTTTGTTTTTTTCTTTATTAGCAGTAGTATTGGGTGCCTTTGGAGCACATGCCTTAAAAGCATTAGTCAGTCAAGATAAATTACAAATTTTTGAAACAGGGGTGAGGTATCAATTCATGCACGCAATGGCACTCATTGCTTTATCACTTTATGGATCTCAAAATGAGTATAAGAGGGGGGAGCAAAAAGCAATTGGTTGGGCAGCTCAATTTTTTCTTATAGGCATTTTCTTATTTAGCGGTTCTTTGTATTTATTAACGCTGCTTTCAAGGGCAAGCTATCCAATGGCCCGTTTCCTAGGTCCGATTACTCCCTTGGGTGGTCTTTGTTTTATATTGGGTTGGTCTTTTTGGCTAAGGGTAGTTTTCCTTCATAAAGTGGATAAGTAGGCCCCCTCATTTTCAATTTTACACATTTGTTCAAATTCCTTTTTGGTCCTATGCAGATAACTTATATTTGTTACCATGGCAAATACCCTAAAAAGTAAGAAACAACCCAAGATTAGTGAGGAGAATTTAAATCCTGATAAAGAATCAGATGTTTCGGTGACGGAAGTGGTGAAAGATGAAAGAACCTCCAAGATTATGGGTTCGGTGAGCTTACTCATTACCTTATTTCTTTTTGTGGCCTTTACTTCTTACTTATTTACTTGGCAGGATGACCAGGATATGGTCCAATTATGGCGTACCCATTTATTTTCCATCAACGATTTAAAAGTAAATAATTTAATGGGTTATATAGGTGCTTTTGTCGCCTATCAAATGATGTTCAATGGTTTTGGTTTAGCTGCTTATTTATTTTGTTCTTTCTTTTTTGTTTTAGGAGTGAATTTATTTTTTACAAAACCTATTTTTAGTTTATGGCGCAATAGTAGATATGTGATTTTAGGCTTACTGGTAATAAGTACTTGTTTAGCCTTTGTCACTGCAGGTGCTCATTTTTCATGGGGAGGCGCACTAGGAGAATACAGTAGTAGTTGGTTAGTGAAGTGGGTGGGTAGTTTTGGAACTGGCGCTTTATTACTAGTAGCGGGCTTTAGTTATTTTATTTGGAGGTTCAATCCTAGTTTTAATGTACCTAATTTTAATGCATTACTTCCTAAGAAAAATGAAACTAAGTATGTAGGGGATGATATAGTTGATACAGATGAAACCGCAGTCAAACAAGAATGGGATTTAAATGCAACTGAGTCACCGAATTTAGGAGGCAATAAATTAAATAACGAGTCTTTTGATGAATTAAGTTTAGAATCTGAAAAACTAGAAGAGCCTCAAGTATTATCAGCAGCATTAACACCTACACTTATTGATACAGAAGAGCCTTCCATAGTGAATGAAGTCATCGAAGAACCTGCACCTGTTGTTGAAAAAATAAATATTGAAGATTTTAATGGAGAATTATTAGAAGACCTTGATTTAGAAATTAAACCTGTTGCCAAGGAAGTGATTGTTCCTGTTGGGGCTATAGGTACAGCCTATGACGCCACATTAGATTTAAAAAATTACAAGTATCCTTCTATTAATTTATTAGAAACGCACGGCTCTGAAAAAATTGTACAAGACCCAGAAGAATTAGAGACCCATAAGAACCAAATTATTGCAACACTAAAGAATTACGATATTGCCATTCAGCGAATTGCTGCCACAGTAGGACCTACCGTAACATTGTATGAAATTGTGCCTGCGCCTGGTGTGCGTATTAGTAGAATTAAAAATTTAGAAGACGATATTGCTTTAAGCTTGGCTGCATTAGGTATTCGTATCATTGCACCTATTCCTGGAAAAGGAACCATTGGTATTGAAGTGCCCAATATTAGAAAGTCGGTGGTGAGTATGAAAACTTTACTCGCTAGTGAGAAGTTTCAAAATAGTAAGTTCTCTTTACCTATTGCGATTGGTAAAAAAATTGACAATGAAAATTTCATTGTGGACTTAGCCAGTATGCCGCACTTATTAATGGCAGGGGCAACAGGTCAAGGTAAGTCGGTGGGCTTAAATGCTATACTAGTTTCTTTATTATATAAGAAGCATCCTTCGCAATTAAAATTTGTTTTAGTAGATCCTAAGAAAGTGGAATTAAGTTTATACCGTGTCATTGAAAAACATTTCTTAGCAAAACTACCTGGAGAACAAGACGCCATTATTACAGATACTAAAAAAGTAATCAATACACTGAACGCATTATGTATTGAGATGGACAACAGATATGATTTATTAAAAGAAGCAGGTTGTAGAAATATTAAAGAGTACAACGATAAATTCACGGCGCGTAGGTTGAATCCAGAAAAGGGTCATCAGTTTTTACCTTTTATAGTTTTAGTAGTGGATGAGTTTGCCGATTTAATTATGACAGCGGGTAAAGAAGTAGAAATGCCTATTGCACGTTTAGCACAGTTAGCAAGAGCGGTGGGTATACATTTAATTATTGCTACGCAAAGACCATCTGTAAATATTATCACAGGAACCATTAAAGCCAACTTCCCAGCACGTATTGCATTTAAAGTGTCTAGTAAAATAGATAGTAGAACTATTTTAGATGCAGGTGGCGCAGAGCAGTTAATTGGTAAAGGAGATATGCTGGTAAGTTATAATGGAGAAATTACCCGTTTGCAATGTGCTTTTGTAGACACTCCAGAAGTAGACCGCGTTTGTTCTTTTATTGCCGATCAAAAAGGCTATCCTCAAGCATTTTTATTACCAGAGTATGTAGATGAAAAAGAAATGGATGCAGGTAATTTTGACTCTGGCGCAAGAGATGTCTTATTTGAAGAAGCGGCCCGACTTATTGTAAGTGCTCAAATGGGTTCCACTTCCTTAATACAAAGAAGAATGAAATTGGGCTATAATAGAGCCGGTAGGGTAATGGATCAATTAGAGTCGGCAGGACTGGTGGGTCCAAGCCAGGGTTCTAAGCCTAGAGAGGTTTTATACAAGACAGAGGCCGATTTAAACACTTTTTTAAAGAATCTCGATTAATAGAAACTTTTGGTATGCCCTTTGGCCTTAGGCGTTTCTGTCTAACCTTAGTCATTTGTTTAAAAATTAGCTTAAAATTATCATTCACTTAGATATCGATTCTTTATTTTTGTCCATACCGAATGAAACAATAACTAGCTTACTATGAGAATCCCCTTTATTTTTCTCGCATTTTTTGCCTGTTTTTCGACATTTGCCCAAAAGGACCCCTCGGCTAAGGTCATTTTAGACCAAATGGGTGCAAAAGTGAAGAATTCTAAGGGCATACTAGTAAGTATACAAATGGTTTCTAAGAATAGTCAGGGTAAGGCAATGGGTACCAAGCAGATAAGTCTTAAGATGAAAGGAGATAAGTACTATCTAAAACAAGGGCTAATGGAAATTCTTTGTGATGGTCTAATCATCTTCAATTTTGATGGGGTAAATACCATCTCAAAGTCCAGTGTAGCGGAGTCGGATCAAACCCTAAGTCCTCAAAAATTATTAGCAGGTAACTACGATAAAGACTTCAATTACAGCCTTTTAGCTCAGACAAATTCAAATGCTACCATTGAGCTTACTCCACTTGATAAGCGCAAGAGTTTTCAAAAAGTAACCCTAGTGGTTGACAAGGTAAAATCGGCCCTTTCTTCTGCCTCCATATTAGATAAAAGCAATAATAGCACCCTTGTAAAAGTACTTTCTATAAATTATACAGCTGTTTTAGCCGATAATCTATTCCTCTTCAATAGGGCCAAATACCCAAAAAACGTGGAAATTTTTGATTGATTTACGCCTTTTTACACGTATCTTCGCAGCCGAAATAAAAAAATAAAACCGTAGTTAATAGTTAACTACAAAAAAAGAAGTTTTACAATGGCTATATTAACATCAGAAAAGAAAGCAAGCATTTTTGCTGAATTTGGCGGAAAAGCAACTAACACAGGTTCAATTGAAGGACAAGTTGCTTTATTAACCGAGCGTATTGCGCACATTTCAGGTCACCTGAAAGCAAACCACAAAGACCATTCAACTCAAAGAGGTTTAATGCAATTAGTGGGTCAGCGTAAGCGTTTATTGGTTTATTTACAAAAACATAACCTAACGGGTTACCGCGCACTAATTGAAAAATTAGGCTTAAGAAAATAATCAACAAAAACAAATTATAGGCTGTCCCAACTGTTACCACGGTTGGGATTAGTCGTTTATATACTATCGATTCTAATAAAGAAAAGATTTAAAAAAAATTAAAATGATAACACAACCTAAATCAGTCAAGTTTGAAATAAATCCAGGACAAGAGGTATTTATTGAAACAGGTAAATTAGCCCGTCAAGCAGATGGTGCTGTTACTGTAAGACAAGGCAATTGTATTTTACTTGCGACAGTTGTTGCGAATAAGGATCCTAAAGACGGACAAGACTTTTTTCCTTTAAGCGTAGACTACCAAGAAAAATTTGCATCAGCAGGTCGTATTCCTGGTTCTTTCTTTAAAAGAGAAGCGCGTTTAAATGATTATGAGATATTAACCAGCCGTTTAATTGACCGTGCACTTCGTCCTTTATTCCCAGAAGATTATTTATGTGATGTACAAGTACTTATCTCTTTGATATCAAGTGATGAAAATGTAATGCCCGATTCATTAGCTTGTTTAGCGGCATCAGCTGCATTAGCCGTTTCAAATATTCCAATTAAAGAAATTATTTCTGAAGTACGTATTGGTCGCATTAAAGGAGAATTTATTATTAATCCTTCTAAAGCACAATTAGCTATTTCAGATTTTGAATTTTTAATTGCTGCTACTGAAAAGAATTTGATGATGGTAGAAGGAGAAGCAAAAGAATGTTCTGAAGAAGAATTAGTTCAATGTTTAGAAATTGCACATGAAGCCATTCGCAAACAAATTAAAGCACAAGCGGAGTTAAGAAAAGTAGTAGGTATCACTGAAGTGCGTGATTATAAAAAACCAGAACAAGATATTGCTATTAAAGATAAAGTATATGCATTTGCCAAAGCAAAAGTAACAGCCATTGCTGAAATGGGTTCTGCTAAGCATGAAAGAAGCGATGCCTTTACTGCATTGAAAAAAGAAATCATCGAACATTTAGGCACTGAAATTACCGACTTGCAAAAGAAATTAGCAGGTAAGTATTACGAGGACTTGAAATGGGAATTAGTAAGAGATATGATGGTGGACAAACGTATTCGTTTAGATGGTCGTAAATTAGATCAAGTACGTCCTTTAGCCATGGAAGTAGATCCACTTCCCACTCCACATGGTTCTTCTTTATTTACAAGAGGAGAAACTCAATCTTTAACAACGGTTACTTTAGGTACCAAGTTAGATGAGTTAATGCAAGAGACTGCAGCAAGTGCTGAATACACTAAGTTTTTCTTACACTATAATTTCCCTCCCTTCTCTACAGGAGAAGTGAAGATGATGCGTGGTGTAGGTCGTCGTGAAGTAGGTCATGGTAATTTAGCCATGCGTTCTTTAAAACAAATGTTACCAGACACTACTACTTTCCCCTACACATTAAGAGTGGTGTCTGATGTATTAGAATCAAATGGTTCTTCTTCAATGGCAACAGTTTGCGCGGGTTCATTAGCATTAATGGATGCAGGTGTTCCAATGCCTAAGCACGTAAGTGGTGTGGCTATGGGATTAATTTCAAGAGAAGATGGTAAGTATGCTATTTTAACAGATATCCTAGGTGATGAAGATCATTTAGGAGATATGGATTTTAAAGTAACTGGTACACGCGATGGTATTTGCGGTGTGCAAATGGATATTAAAGTAGATGGTTTAAGTATGGACATTATGCGTGAAGCATTGTCTCAAGCTAAAAAAGGTCGTTTACATATTTTAGATGCCATGTATGAGTGTATGCCAGCTGCTCGTGCAGATGTGAAACCACATGCACCAAGAATGGTTAAATTAATTATTGATAAAGAATTTATTGGAGCTGTCATCGGACCAGGTGGTAAAATCATCCAAGAGATGCAAAGAACTACTGGTGCGACTATTAATATCGAAGAAGTAGGCAACCATGGTGAAGTAAGTATCTTCTCTGCGAATAAAGATAGCTTAGACGCTGCTGTGAAGTGGATCAATGGTATTGTTGCTGTTCCAGAAATTGGAGATGAATACGAAGGGGTAGTGAAAGGTGTGAAAGAGTTTGGTGCCTTTGTAGAATTCATGCCAGGCAAACAAGGTTTATTACACATTAGTGAAATAAGCTGGAAGCGTTTGGAAACAATGGATGGTATCTTTAACGAAGGAGATGTAGTAAAAGTAAAATTGGTTGGTTTGGATCCTAAAACAGGCAAGTTCAAATTAAGCCATAAAGCTTTATTACCTCGTCCAGAGCAAGCGCCTCGTGAAGATAGAGGTCCTCAACAAGGTTAATTTTCCTGCGCCTTTTTAAAGGCCTAAGTTTTAAATATAATTATTTGAATGCCCCGGTAAATCGGGGCATTTTTTGTTCGTTTAATTTGTTCCATAAGACTACTTTTAATTTGTTACTTAATTCCCCAATTGAATAAATTCAATTCCGAGTCGAGCTTTCGAGCATGCGTAGAGTGAGACGAGGAATTGGGATTTATTCAATTGGGTAAGGTATCTTTGCAAACAATTAAAGCTCCCTAAAACAACCCAATGTCTAAAGAATATATACAGATAGCCTTCGATTTCGATTACCAAGAACAGTTTGAGATGTTGGTGGCCCAATTATCGGCATTAGGATTTGAGGGGTTTAACGAGGAAGAGGCGAGCCAAGGTATTAATGATGGGGTGAAAATGTCTAATTCACTTGGGGAAGGCGCAGGGCATTGTAAAACCTTCATACTAAATACTGAATTTGAGGCTAATTTATTGGATAATGAATTGGATATTATATTCAAACAGAATAATATAAAGTATTCTAAATCAATAATTAAAGAAGAAAATTGGAATGCAGTTTGGGAATCTAATTTTGAACCAGTAAGAGTGGCTAATTTTGTGGGCATTCGAGCTAATTTTCATCCCCATTTTGATCCTAAAGTTGCTTTTGAGATAGAGATTACGCCTAAAATGAGCTTTGGAACGGGGCATCATGCCACTACATTTACCGTTATCGAATTAATGGAATCAATGGACTTTAAAGGCAAGACGGTTTATGACTTTGGAACCGGCACAGGTATACTAGCCATCCTTGCCGAAAAGCTAGGGGCGGCTTCGGTATTGGCCGTTGATAATGACGATTGGTGTATCGAAAATTCGATGGAGAACATACAAAACAATGATTGTCAAATAGTTAGAATAGAAAAAGTAGAATCGGCCTATCAAGATAAAAAATTTGAAATTATTATAGCCAATGTAAATAGGCATATCATTGAGGCCAATATGCTTGCATTAACTCAATTAGCCCTTCCAGGTACAGTCTTGGTACTAAGTGGTTTACTTATTGAGGATCAAGTAGATATGATTCAATTAGCCAATAATAATGGCTGGACATTTCAAAAATCAAGGCCTTTAAATGGCTGGATTAGCATCTTGTTTAAGTTTTAATTAAAGTTTAGTTCACAGTGTTAACAAATCATTAATTTTTTTCGTCGTATCTTTGCCGTCCAACCAAATTTACTATGACAGAAATCATTCTAATTATATTGGCCTATATCATCGGATCTATTCCTACAGCAGTGTGGGTGAGTAAGTCGGTGTTTGGTATTGACATTAGAGATTACGGAAGTGGAAATGCTGGGGCAACCAACTCTTTTAGAGTATTAGGTTCTAAATGGGGCAGCTTTGTAATGCTTGTAGATGTTACCAAGGGGGTTATTGCAACTTCCTTATACATTCTTATTCCATTCTATTTAACCAACGAACTAGCAAGAACTAATTTTATGATAGCCCTAGGAATGGCGGCTGTCCTTGGACATATATTACCCATTTTTGCCAATTTTAGAGGTGGAAAGGGAGTAGCTACTTTATTAGGAATGGCTTTAGCTATTCAACCCATGGTTGCATTGCTTTGCTTAGTGGTTTTCTTAATCACTTTGCTTTCTACAAGGTTCGTATCATTAAGCTCTATGTTCGCGGGAGTGGCATTTATGGTATTGATCCTCTTTATTTTCAATGAAAAGGAGACTATCTATCGCCTTTTCGCTATTATAGTCGCAATGATGGTGGTGGTGACGCATCAGAAGAACATCTCCAGGCTTATCAAGGGTACTGAAAATAAGGTGCCTATATTCAAAAACAGAGGTAGGAAGCCTTAATTAGGGTTTACACCTCAAATTTTTTGAGATTTCAACAGAATTTGTAGTTCAAAAAAATTAGAATTTCGTAACTTCGCCGTCCCTTAAAACTTTAAAGCTATGTCAGGTAATCAGAATATTTTAGAGAAATTGCAATTGAAGGAAGAGAAAAATTTACTGATCCAAGGCCTACCGTCTTCTGTAGAGAAGCAGTTTGCTAAGCTTTCTTACAACAAGAACTTAACCCCCTTATTAAAGACTAGAAAAATCGATTTTGCGCTTATTTTCGCAATCAATCAATTACAATTAAATAATATCTTAAAAGAGGTATTTTCAGCCTTACATCCTGAAAGTAAATTATGGATTGCTTATCCAAAAACGACTTCTAAAATAGTATCTGATTTAAACAGAGACGCAAGCTGGGAAATTTTATCTAAGAATGATTATGAGGCGGTAAGACAAGTTACATTAGACCATGTTTGGACAGCGATGCGTTTTAAGAAATTAGATCAAATACCTAATAGAAACCGAACCTTTGTTGAATTCAAGTCTGCCAATATTAAAGTGGATGATTTTGAAAAAAGATTAATTGCCCTTCCTATAGAATTAGATAAATTATTTGGTGCCCATGAAGAAGCAAGAGAATTCTTTATTTCTTTATCTATACTAAATCAAAAAGAATATTTAAGTTGGATCCAAGGTGCGAAGAAAGAAGAAACCAAGCAAAAGCGTTTGGAATCAACTTTAGAAAAATTATTAGCAGGGAAGAATAGCCCGTCAGAGAAGTAATTTTACACTCTAATGATTTTTAAGGCTACTTCATAATCACTGTTCCAATACCTTGCGTTAATGCACGTTCTACTTCTTTTAAATGCTTATGTATTTGAAGTAATTGTATTTGTTCTTTTTCAGCTGCCGTTTCAAGGTCCATCTGATTTTGACTAATCATCTTTTTCACCTTTCTTAGTTTAAAGTACATTAAGCCAATTTCAACTTCGCTGATAATATCTTTTACATCTTCGCGTTCTGGCTTTCCTAATTTCTCATTCCATCTTGTACTTAATTCATGGTCGGGTTCAAATAAACTCACTACCCATTTTTGCACTCTTTCCTCTTCGTGGTATTGAAGCGTTTTGCCATTAGGAAGCTTGCCTGCATAAAACCATTTTTTATAAGCTTCTATCAAATACACCATATCCTCATTTTCTAAAGGGAAAGATTCTATTTCATCAAAAATCCACTGCGCTACTAATTTATTTTCTTTAGTAAGTTCATTACCATACTCAATAATTAGTTTTACTAAATTTTTCTCGTGGGCTAAATCTTTATCTGTAAATAAGTCGCTATCCTGCTGCTGTTCTTGTCCTTGAGGAAAGCTAGGCATTAGAATGGCTGCCTCATCATAAGACATTTTCTTTTCTTCCTTTACTATCTTATCTCGCTTAAACTTATTCACTAACTGCGTTAAGCCAGTCTCGTCAATACGCAGTAGGGAAGCGCACTTTCTTACATATTCTTGTAGCTTGGTAAAATCTTCAGGTTTATTAATTTTACTTAAGGTCTCTGCAATTTGGTTCACCAAGCTGTTCTTCTTATTTAAATCACCGCCTACTTCTTTTAATTGTACTTCTAATTGAAATAGTACAAAATCTTTTTTAGCAGATTGTACAAATTCTCTAAAAGCGTCTGGTCCCACTTTGTTTACATAACTATCTGGATCTTCTTTATCAGGAATTAAAACGAGTTGCACATTCAAGCCTTCTTCCAATGCCATATCTAATCCACGCAAGGCGGCTTTCACACCCGCTGCATCTCCATCATAAATAATAGTTAGGTTCTGCGTGTATTTTTTGATAAGCCTTAGCTGGTCAATGGTTAAAGAAGTACCTCCACTGGCCACCACATTTTCAATACCTGCTTGGTGAAGGCTTACTACATCGGTATAACCTTCTACGAGTAAACATTCATTTAATTTATCAATAGAAGTTCTTGCAAAATAAGAACCATATAAAATTTTACTTTTTACATAAATATCATTCTCTGGTGAGTTAATGTATTTAGGAGACTTGTCGTTCTTGGCAATTTGTCTGGCGCCAAATCCAATAATTTTTCCAGTGGTATTGTGAATAGGAAAAATAATACGGTCTCTGTAATTATCCTGCCACTCGCCATTGCGTTCCACTACTAAACCTGTTTTGGCAAAAAGTTCAGGGTTGAATTGATTTTGAATTAAGGCCTTGGCTAAACTATCTTTATCGGAAGGGTTGTACCCAATTTTAAATTTTTCTACAATGGGCTTTAAAAAACCTCTATGCTGCATATAGCTTTGTGCAATTGATTCACCAGCCTCTGTTTCCCAGTATTGCTTTGCGAAAAAATCCATTGCGAAATTATTAATCGCATATAAACTATCGGCTACTTGCTGTGCTAATTTTTGAGCAGGACTGCTTTCTGTTTCTTCAATTTCAATATTATACCTTGCTGCTAACCATCTTAAAGACTCTACATAACTATACTTCTCATGCTCCATTAAAAAAGTAATAGTATTGCCACTTTTGCCACAACCAAAACACTTGTAAATTTCTTTAGCAGGAGAGACGGTAAAAGAAGGCGATTTTTCGTTGTGAAAAGGGCAGTTGCCTATAAAGTTGGTACCTCTCTTTTTTAACTTCACAAATTCACCCACTACATCAATGATGTCAATTCGGTTGGTGATTTGTTGAATGGTATTCGAGGTAATCATGAGGGCGAAAATAACTAATCTTCAGAGAAAATAGGGCTAATCTTGGTTCGAAAACTCCATATCATCGCTATCTAGTAATTCCCTTTCAATTTCCTCCATTTGAACAATGTCCCAAGCCTCTGATTCTGTGGGGGTCATATTCATTATTTCGGCATAATCGGTCAAATCTAGGGTGTCTTGAAGGCTATCTGACAGGCAGCAAATGACAAATGAGGTATTATTCTCATAGAAGCTGCCCTGACCTTCTGCTAATTGGGCAATTACCGGTAACTCCCAACGAGCCACTTGGCCTAGGTTCAAAACCAGGTTTTTAGGGGCTTCGGCACCAATTTTAGCGATAATTTGGGCTAATTCTGGCACGAGATTTGAACTAAGACTATTCTCGAGAATGGTAAGAACAGTAAATTTCTCTTTGAGTTCGGTTTTGTATTGCATATTGGCTTAATAATAAAAGGTTGATAAACAAGTAATACTTAACATACTTTAGGTCAAAAATATTCGTTATTCTTGTAACAGCTCGAAATAAATATATGGATAATAATTTTTCAACACAAGTTAAGGAAATCATCTCTTATAGCCGTGAAGAGGCTTTGAGATTAGGTAATGACTTTATAGGAGCTGAGCATTTAATGTTAGGCCTTATAAGAGACCAGGAAAATACTGCGATTAAGGTATTGAAGCAGTTGAATGTAAATTTAGCTGAGCTAAGAAAAGAGATTGAATTAGCCGTTAAGGATAAATCGGGTAAGAATGTGGCGAACATTAATAGTTTGCCATTAACCAAGCAGGCAGAAAAAGTAATTCGTGTTACTGTACTTGAAGCCAAGGCATTAAAAAGCCCCATGGTTGAAACAGAGCATTTACTTTTAAGCATTTTAAAAAACAAAGAAAACATAGCGACTCAAATTTTAAATCAATTTGATATTGACTATGATTTATTCAGAACTGAATTAGGAATGATTGGATCAAATACAGATGAACCTATCAATCGTCCAAGTGCAGAATTTCCTGAAGAAGGAGATGATGAATTTGAAGAAGAGAAAAGAGGAGGCGGTGCGGGTGCCTTTGGTGCTGCATCAAAAGCAAAGCCTGCTAGTGCTAATAAATCAAAAACACCTGTACTAGATAATTTTGGTCGTGATATTACCAAGCTTGCTGAAATGGATTCATTGGATCCCATTGTAGGGCGTGATGCAGAAATAGAAAGAGTCAGTCAAATTTTAAGTAGAAGAAAAAAGAATAATCCCATTTTAATAGGGGAGCCTGGTGTGGGTAAGACAGCCATTGTAGAAGGTTTGGCCCTTCGTATTGTGCAAAGAAAAGTAAGTCGTGTATTATTTGATAAGCGTGTAATTTCTTTAGACTTAGCAGCACTTGTGGCAGGTACTAAATACAGAGGACAGTTTGAAGAGCGTATGAAGGCCATTATGAATGAGCTTGAAAAAAACAGAGACGTTATTTTATTTATAGATGAAATACATACTATAGTAGGTGCAGGGGGAGCAAGTGGATCATTAGACGCGTCTAATATCTTTAAGCCAGCCTTAGCGCGTGGAGAATTACAATGTATTGGTGCATCTACTTTAGATGAATACAGAATGCACATTGAAAAAGATGGTGCCTTAGATAGACGTTTCCAAAAAGTAATTATTGAGCCACCAAGTGTTGCCGATACAATTACTATCTTAAATAATATCAAGTCTAAATACGAGGATTATCACAGCGTTGTATACGATCAAGAAGCCATTGAAGCTTGTGTGAAATTAAGCGACCGTTATATGACCGACCGTTTACTTCCCGATAAAGCCATTGATGTATTAGATGAAGTGGGTGCAAGAGTGCATTTGAAAAATATCAATGTGCCTTTGGATATTGTTGATTTAGAAAAACAAATTGAAGAAGTTAAGAACGAAAAAAATAGAGTGGTGAAAAGCCAACGCTTTGAAGAAGCTGCAAGCTTAAGAGATACTGAAAAGAAATTAGGTGAAGCTTTAGAAAAAGCGAAAACAAGTTGGGAAGAAGAAAGTAAGAACAAGCGTTTTCCGATTAACGAAGAAAATATTGCTGAAGTAGTAAGCATGATGACAGGCATTCCTGTAAAGAGAATGGTGGAAGCAGAAACTACGAAGTTGAAGAAGATGACGGAGGAAATGAAAACCGAAGTCATTGGACAAGATGAAGCATTAGGCAAAGTGGTGAAAGCCATTCAAAGAAATAGAGTGGGCTTAAAGGATCCTAAAAAACCTATTGGTACTTTTATTTTCTTAGGTCCAACAGGAGTAGGTAAAACAGAGTTGGCTCGTGCGCTTGCTAGAAATTTATTTGACTCAGAAGATTCTTTAATTAGAATTGACATGAGTGAGTATATGGAAAAGTTTTCTGTAAGCCGTTTAATTGGAGCGCCTCCAGGTTATGTAGGCTATGAAGAAGGCGGGCAGTTAACAGAGAAGGTACGCCGTAAGCCTTACTGCGTCATACTTTTAGACGAAATTGAAAAAGCACATCCAGATATTTATAATATTTTATTACAAGTATTAGATGATGGTATATTAACAGATGGCTTGGGTAGAAAAGTAGATTTTAAAAATACTTTAATTATCATGACTTCAAATATTGGCGCTCGTCAATTAAAAGAGTTTGGGGATGGAGTAGGATTTGCTACGGCTACCCGTGTTCTTCAAACCGATGAGAACAATAGATCTGTTATTGAAAAAGCATTGAAGAGAACTTTCTCTCCTGAATTTTTGAATAGAGTAGACGATGTAGTAGTGTTTAATTCATTGACCAAAGAAAATATTTTCTTAATCATTGACATTATCATGAAAAATGTATTGAGTCGTTTAGTCACTTTAGGTTTGAACTTAGTTTTATCTGAAGAGGCTAAAGGCTTTATCGCAGACAAAGGCTATGATGTTCAATTTGGAGCAAGACCTTTACATAGAGCTATTCAAAAATATATCGAAGATCCTCTAGCGGAAGAAATCTTAAACCACAGTGTTAAAGAAGGCGATACCTTAATGGGCGATTTAGATAAAGAAAATACTAAGCTTGTTTTTACTTTACAAAAAAAGGAAAAAGAGAAAGCGCCCAAGGCTCCTAAAGAACCCAAAGAAGATTAATTCTTACTATAAAATTAAAAAGGCCTCCTAGATAAGGGGGCCTTTTTTATGGAAAAACTTTAGTAAGATGATTAATTTTTATTTATTTATTTCCCCAACGATAACTATTTGCTTTTAGTCCTGCTAAATCAAGTATGCGGTGCACCACTGTATATGCTAGTTCTTCAATGGTTTGGGGTTTACTATAAAAACTAGGAGTAGCCGGACAAATAATACCACCTGCTAAAGTGATTGTTTCCATATTTTTAATATGAATTAAGTTATAAGGTGTTTCGCGTGCCACTAGTATGAGCTTTCTTCTTTCTTTTAAAATCACATCGGCAGCCCTAGTCACTAAATCATCGCTCATGCCACTTGCAATACGGCCTAAAGTACCCATACTGCAGGGCACAATAATCATAGTATTAAATTGAGCCGATCCTGAGGCAAAGGGGGCGTTAAAATCGTTTTTTTGATAAAAATCAAAGGGGTATTTACTGTAGTCTTGATTGCCTAATTCTGTCTCCCAAACTATCTTTGCATTATCACTCATAACAATGCCCACCGCCTCTATCTGGTCCGGCATTTGACTTAAACTATCTAATAGGCATTTAGCGTAAATGGCGCCACTGGCGCCTGTGATGGCTACTACAATTTTATTCATATACTATTAACAAAAATAGGCACTAATTGTTGAATTTTAAACTGCCTATGTATTTAAGGCCTAAATCTTGCTTAAGATGGAATTTTATAATTAAATTACAGCAACGAAAATAGTAGGCTAAAGCCAATCATTTTAATTAGAAATTTTAATTATGAGAAGTCAAGAACAGGATTTATTTACACTTAAAAATAAAGTCATTGTGGTGACAGGGGCCACCGGGGTTTTAGGGGGCAGTTTTGTGGAGGCTATTTCTAAGCAAGGGGCCACTGTTGTGTTAATTGGCCAAAACGAGACGGTGGGTGAAGAACGTGCTGCATTTATTAGAGGTCAAGGGGGAGAAGCAGTTTTTTTAAAAGCAAATGTACTTGTGGAAGCTGAATTAGAAGCCGCTAAGAATAAAGCAGTAGAAACATATGGAACTATTCATGGCTTAGTCAATGGGGCTGGTGGTAATTTACCTGAAGGGGTATTATCGCCCGACCAAGATGTTTTTACAATGAATATGGAGGGTATGAAAAAAACAATGGAGCTAAATGTATGGGGTACTTTATTGCCTGTGCAAGTATTTGGGCCTGCCATTGCAAAATCGGGAGTAGGAAGTATTGTAAATATTTCTTCTGTGAATTCAAAAAGAACAGTAACGCGTGGACTTGGCTATAGTATGGGAAAGGCCGCTATTGATTTATATACCAAATGGTTTGCAGTAGAAATGGCTAACAGATATGGCGATGCAGTAAGAATTAATTCTATTATGCCAGGGTTTTTTCTAACGAAACAAAATAAAAATTTATTAACTAAGGAAGACGGTAGCTTAACAGATAGAGGCAATTTAATTATTAAAAATACCCCCTTTAAAAGATTTGGAAGTCCAGATGAATTAACGGGCGCTTTAATTTGGTTATTAAGTGACGCTTCAAAATTTGTAACGGGCATGGATATAGGCGTGGATGGAGGTTTTACCATTAATTCTGG
>JBILCS010000114.1:0-2825 GCA_044353005.1 Sediminibacterium sp.
TTAGGGTATTTGGCCCTATTGAAAACGAATAATTTGTCTTCAAAACTAGCTGCATAGTTGATAGATAGCACTTTAACGTCTGTAATATTGTTGCTTTTATCTAAAATGATGGCATTGGCAAGGGCAGATTTTACCTTGTCTATGACTAAAGTGACTTTCTGAAAGCTTTTTTTACGATCTATAGGGAATAGCTCGATGGTAGCGGTATTGTTATTTTGAGCTAATAATTTGAAATTGAAGTCTTTATCATAGTTGCCTGATAATAATTTCTGTGGACTTAATGTTTGTTCGGTTTCAGCTAAACTAGACTTAGAAATGGTGTTTAACCCATCGAAATTAAAGATGGTATTGCCATCACACAGGATCTCTAATTTACCCTCATTTAGGAGGTATTTCTCGCCCTTCATCTTTAATTGGATCATCTTGGTCCCCAATGCCTTCCCTTTGTTGTTTTTAGACACCAATTGGATCTTTACCAGTATCCCATTAGACATTTTCACTTTAACCCCTACTTTGTCCAAAATGGCCTTTGCATTAGGATCTTTCTGGGCTTGTACCTGAAAATTCATGAGACTCAATAAAAAGATAAAAACTATTCTCATATTAGATTAATTAGGGGCTTAGGGGGTTCTAATGTTTAGGTTTTCAAAATTAAACAATCCTTGTGGATTATGATAAATTTTGCAAGAAATCATGCAATTCAGCTTCAGATTTGTATAAAACTTCTCTTGGTTTACTGCCCTGACTTGGTCCAACGATACCAGCGGATTCCAACTGATCCATTAACCTTCCTGCTCTATTGTAACCCAATTTCATTCTTCTTTGAATGAAAGATGTTGAACCTACTTGAGCACTTACAATCAATTTAGCAGCGTCTTCAAATAAACTATCTCTGTCTCCAGCATCAAAACCTGATGCCTCTAAATCTTTGTCATCTATATATTCAGGTAATAAGAAAGCTTCTGGATAGCCTTTTTGTTCAGCGATAAAATTACAAACACGATCCACTTCTGGAGTATCCACAAAAGCACATTGTAGACGTGTAATTTCTCCATTAAAACTCACCAACATATCTCCTTTACCAATTAACTGCTCGGCACCTCCAGCGTCTAAAATAGTTCGGCTATCAATTTTACTTGAAACCTTAAATGCAATACGTGCAGGGAAATTTGCTTTGATCGTACCGGTGATGATATTCACAGATGGTCTTTGCGTGGCAATAATTAAGTGAATACCAACAGCTCTTGCTAACTGCGCTAAACGTGCAATAGGCATCTCCACTTCCTTGCCAGCTGTCATAATTAAATCTGCAAACTCATCCACGACCAACACAATGAATGGAAGGTATTGATGTCCTTTTTCTGGATTTAATTTTCTAGATGTAAACTTCTCGTTATACTCTTTGATATTTCTACATCCAGCTTCTTTCAATAAATCGTAACGATTGTCCATCTCGATACAAAGTGCATTCAATGTATTGATGACTTTTTTTGTATCCGTAATAATCGCATCTTCTTCTCCTGGTAATTTAGCTAGGAAATGCTTTTCAATCACACGGTATAAACTCAATTCCACTTTCTTTGGATCTACTAAGACAAATTTTAATTGAGAAGGATGCTTCTTATATAGTAATGAAACCAGGATGGCATTCAATCCGACTGATTTACCCTGACCTGTTGCTCCTGCCATTAATAAGTGTGGCATCGCTGCAAGATCCACAATGAAATTTTCATTGTCAATTTTTTTACCAATGGCAATTGGTAATGAATGTTGGCTCGTTTGAAACTTCTCACTTGCCAATAATGTTTTCATGCTCACAATCGACTTTCGAATATTAGGCACTTCAATACCAATCGTGCCTTTACCTGGAATAGGTGCAATGATACGAATACCTAAAGCAGCTAAACTTAAAGCAATATCGTCTTCTAAGTTTTTAATTCTACTAATACGCACACCTGGTGCAGGCACAATCTCATATAAGGTAACTGTTGGGCCAACTGTGGCAGAGATGCGTTGGATAGCGATATCATAATTTTTTAAAGTAGCAATGATCTGATTTTTGTAGGTCTCCAATTCTTCTGGATCTTGTACAATTTTTTCAGAGCCATGTGTCTCTAATAAATTAATATGTGGGTACTTGTAATTTTTTAAATCTAAGGTTGCATCATATTTAGTTGTTAAACTTCCAACAGCGGCAACAATTTTTTCCTTAGGAACTTCATTGATTTCCAAATCAAGGTCTTCTAATAATTCGTCATCAATATCGAGGTCCTCCGCTTCATCATCACTCGCTGTGCGCGAGTTCTCCTCAACTAATGGAGTTTTTTTTTCCTCCCCAGGCTCTTCGTTTAAAGATAATTCATCAATAAATAATTTTGGACCTAGTTCCCCAAGTGCCTCGTCTGTCTCTTCTGATTCTGGCATGATGACAGAAATGCCAGAAGGATTCTCTTTTAATGAATTGCCGCTGTTAGCTGGAATGATTTCTGCAGGAGAATTGTTTAAATCCCATTCTTGCTTCACTGCTTCTTCTGTATCCTCACTTACAAAATCTGGTGCTTTTTTCTTTGGAATTAAAAAATCAAAATTAGGTACATTAAAACTTGGATTAAATCTCCATATGATATAACTCAATCCTGCGATCAATAAAATGGCCCCAGTACCAAAGCGTCCTACAAATTTGATTAACCAGCCACTACAATATTCCCCTAAAGCGCCTCCCCATGAGAAAGGGGTGTTGGGTGTCAAAAAAGCAAAGCAGGTGCTTAAAACCAAAAGACCAAGTAGCACATATCTTACATTACGCCACAAATTAAATATTGGTT
>JBILCS010000117.1:0-30951 GCA_044353005.1 Sediminibacterium sp.
AATCGCTCCGCTAAAATCGCTGGTTTCATGTTTTTAATGCCCACATTGCTTATGGCACATGAACGATCTGGAGTAGTGGGTGTATTTAAAACAATATTAGGAATGTCTTTGACTTTGCTTGTCCAATATTGTTGTAGGTATCTTAATCTAGCTTCCTTCTTTGCCGGCCCAATCATTTGATAGTATGCAATGGAGTCTGGTATGGTTATGTCTGTATGTACCGGATGGGTTCCGGTATGGTTGATGCGTTTAATCTTATTAGCATCTTTTTCATTGTCTCCAAATAGCGGCCAGATGTTTTTGATATGTTCTTTTTTTGCAAAAAGTATACCTGCACCTAATGGCACACTCAACCATTTATGCAAGGAAGCAGCATAATAATCACAACCTAAATCAGTAATGCTAAATTGGATATGTGCAAATGCATGTGCGCCATCAACCATCACTTGAACGCCATACTGGTGGGCCATTTCACTGATTTTTTTGATCGGTAATATTTGACCAGTGATGTTAATCATATGACTCACTAATATCACTTTAGTTTTTGGTGTGATGGCGTTTTTGTAAAGCCCAATAATCTCGGCATCGTCTTTTGGATGATTGGGTACAGAGATTATTTTATTCACTACTCCATGTCTTTCACTCACTAATTTAAACATGTCTAACATGGCACCATAATCTTGTTCCGCCATGATAGCTTCATCCCCAGCCTGCCAGTGAATGCCACCAATAATAGTATCTAAAGACTCAGTCGTATTACGCGTGATGATTAATTCATCGGGGCTGCATCCTGCAATCTCGGCCAAGGCTATCACAGATTTTTGTTTATTCTCCCATTGCACCGTGCGCATATAATAAGACCCTTGGTAATTGATTTCTTTGATATGTTCGATATATTTATTCAGTATGGGTTGAGGTAAAAAATTGTAATAGCCATTTTCTAGATTAATATAGTCTGGCTTTAATATGTATTGTTGACGTATCTGCTCCCAAAATGCATTGTCTTCTGCAAGTGCTAAGGGAGTTTTTGCTTCATGATTTGCAAAGGCTTTTGCCATTCCCCCCAATCCTAAAGGCATTGCGATTCCTGTTAATACTAAGTCTTTGATGAATTGTCTCTTTTGCATAAGGCTTTATTTAGGTATTAAATTCCGATTTATTTTACTGTTATCAAAATAAAATATGATTTAAGGTATAAAATCGAATAAAAGGTGAATGATAATGCAGGCTTTTGCCTAAATTGATTATTCAAAATCATCAAAAGACCTACTATGAAAAACTTAATTTTCAAAGGCTTCATCCTTGCAGCTTTGATTCCATTTTCAGTTATGGCGCAATTAGATCCTGCAACGATTCAAAAAATCAGAACCGAGGGATTGGAAAAATCACAGGTAATGGATATCGCTTTTAACTTAACAGATAAAAGTGGTAATAGATTGGCGAATTCAGAAGGTTATGCAAGAGCAGCATCTTATGCTAAAGATGTTTTAACTAAAAATGGGGCAGTGAATGCAAGTATTGAAGCTTGGGGTGAATTTGGAAAAGGTTGGGATTTAGAGAAAATGTATTTTGCAATGACCGCACCTTATTATAAACCATTACTAGCTTGGCCTAAATCTTGGACTGCAGGTACCAATGGGTTAAAAAATGCAACGGTGATGGTAGTCAATGCAAAAGACTCTATCACATTACAAGCTTATAAAGGACAATTAAAAGGGAAGATCATTATTTTAGATCAAGAAAATATTTACAAACAAAGTTTTAAAGCTGATGCTGAAAGATATACTGAAGAAGCCTTAGCTGCCATGGAAGCTGCAGCAGCACCAGCAATATCAAGAACACCTGATACCGCGCAACAAAGACGTATGCGCGAGATGCAAGCTCAAAGATCAGGTCCTCAAAGAGTCCTTAATTTATTAAAGGCAATGGCAATTGAGGAAGGTGCAGTTGCGATGTTAACAACGGCTACAAGAAACCATGATGGTACTATTTTTGCACAAGGGGGTGGCGCGTATAAAGGAACAGATCCTGCAAATTTTTTAGATTTGGCGATGTCTGTAGAAGACTACAATACATTTTTAAGATTGGCTAAATCTGGCACTACTGTAAAAGCGGATTTGGATGTTAAAACTAAATTTCATACCAAGGATTTACAAGGATACAATGTAATTGCAGAAATACCTGGAACAGATCCATTGTTAAAAGACGAAGTCGTGATGATTGGAGCGCATTTGGATTCATGGCAGTCTGGAACAGGTGCAACAGATAATGCATCAGGTTCAGCAGTGATGATTGAGGCAATGCGTATTATCAAAGCAGTAGGGATCAGTCCTAAAAGAACTATCCGCATTGGATTATGGAGTGCAGAGGAGGAAGGCTTATTAGGTTCTAGAGCTTATGTGAAAAATACATTTATGGATGCAAATAACCAACCTAATGCAGCGCATCAAAAATTCTCTACCTATTTTAATATCGATAATGGTACAGGAAAAATCCGTGGGATCTATGCACAAGGTAATACTGCCGCTGCTGCAATTTTCAAAACATGGTTAGCGCCTTTCAACGATTTGGGTGCTAAGACGGTGACTTTGAGCAATACCGGAAGTACAGACCATATTGCATTTGATGGAGTTGGTTTACCTGGTTTCCAGTTCATTCAAGATCCTATTGAATACAGTACTAGAACACACCATAGCAATATGGATGTGTACGACCATTTAATGCAAGATGATTTAAAACAAATTGCCACAATTGTTGCTACTTTTGCTTTAAATGCGGCACAGCAAACAAATTTGATGCCTAGGAAGTAATATTTTGATTGAATGAAACCATTATTTTTTTTAGTAGTCTGCTTTTTTTGGATCGGAGGTTTTACGCATGTAGTTGCTCAAAAACTCGAAATAGATTTAAGGTCAGACAGTTCTAACAAAAAGTATTTTGTAGGATTGGCAATCAGGAATGATAGCTTTACTGGACATGCTTTTGTGATATTGTATCAACAAGACCAACCGGATACCGAAAAAAAAGATTTCAAGGTATATGGGTATTATCCAAAAAGAATCTCCAATATTCCTATTCCAATTGGGGTGGTGAAAAATGATTCAAATTGTTTAAAACATATCCCTCCAAATGGGGACATCTATTTTATTGTAGATGAAGCAGCTTATTATGAAGCAAAAACCGTAGTGGAAAGATGGACTGCAGATCCTCCTGTGTTTACTTTAATACTTAATTGTATTGATATGTTGGATGAAGTTGCCATGTCAATAGGGGTGAACTTACCATCTAGATATAATACCATTAAATCTTTAGTGCCGGAACATTATATGAAGTATCTGTATAAGAAGCTTAGTTCTCCAAAAGGAATTGTCTACAATAAAAAGTATCGGTTGAGATTAGTTGCCAGTCAAGATTCAATCGAAATGATTGCAAAAAAGCCAACAAAAGTAATAGGTCAATATATGCCGGAAACGCCAAATTCAAAATGGATTCTGCAGACTTTAAAATAATTCAATCAAACATGTCCTTTCTTTTTGAACCAGAAAACCTATTGCCAAAAGATGGGATTGCCATCTACCATGGGGTTGTATTTAATGAACAAGAAGCTAATGAAATTTCGAAAGAATTATTGGATACCATTCCATGGAAGCAGGATGAAGTGGTGATGTTTGGAAAAAAAATCATAACCAAGCGAAAAGTGGCTTGGTTTGCAGATGCTGGCATTACTTATACTTATGCAGGCGTCAAAAAATTAGGATTACAGTGGACCGAACCCTTACTTATGATTAAGCAAAAAGTAGAATCCATCACCGGGGCGAGTTACAATGCCTGTTTACTCAATTTATACCATGAAGGAGAAGAGGGTATGGGATGGCATAAAGACAATGAAAAAGAAATCGTCTCAGAATCCTCCATTGCTTCGGTGAGCTTAGGAGCAGCAAGAAAATTTGCCTTTAAACATGCCACAACCAGTGAACGTTTAGACATTGAACTAGCCAATGGCTCATTGTTAGATATGAAAGGTCCTATCCAGCAATATTGGTACCATTCCTTACCTAAGACAATGCGCATCAAACAATTACGTATCAATTTGACTTTTAGGTTGATGCATGCATCAGCTTAATATTAAATAATTTGGATCATTTCTGCTATTTAGGGTGCTTACTAGATGTTAAGATGTTCCTATTACATAACATGGAACATATTTGGGGTATTATTATTTTTTTTTCAAAAAATTTTATCTAATTTTTGGGTCAATTAAAAACAAACAAATGAAAAAAACATTCTTCGTAGCATTGCTTGCTACCACCTTATTTGCATGTTCAACTCCAGCTGAAAACAAAGTTGAAGCGACTGCCGGAACAACTTCAGTTACAACAGAAGGTCCAGATGTTGAATTAATGAAAAAAGCTGCTGAATCATGGGCAAGTGGCAATTGGGATGCGTATTTGTCTTGCTATGCTGATACTGCAATTTCTATACATAATGTTTGGGCTGTAACTACTGACTCTACAGTTTTAAGAAAAGTATCTTCTTATATTGATAATTTTAAGAAAAGTAGAGAAGCTATGGATGGTAATGTAACCATCAATAATAGTATTTACGAGGTGGTAACAATGGCTGACGGAAGTAAATATGGGCATGCTTGGGTTGATTGTTCTTGGAAATCAAAGACAGGTGAAACAAGCAAAACTGTAATTTTTAATTCATATACTATTAAAGATGGTAAATTAGTTACTGAGTGGCCAATCTATGATACAAAGGAGTTCGATAAATTGATGAAATAATTTATATAAGTTGATATTTTAGAAAGAGAGCATTTACATGTAATTGCTCTTTTTTTTTTATCTCAAAAATATTTTTTAGTATCAAAAAGATACATATATTTATAACATAAAAATAAGCTTATGAAGAAAATCATGCTAACAATAGTCGTTTTATTTGCTATTGTTTCTTTAAACGCACAACAAACTTATATTAAGTATGAGTTTATGAAAGAGCTACCTGGTCAAGACTATGAAAAATTAGAGCAGTCATGGATCAATTATCACAAAGAGCTTATAAAAGCTGGTGCTATTAACTTGCATAGAGTTTGGAAAGTATTGCCAGGAAGCAATGTTGACTATGACTATATTGTAACTACAAGTTATAATAGCTATGCTGATGCACTAGGTTTGGGTAAAAACATATCTACAGATGAGTTTAAGACAAAATATCCCGAAGATTATAAAATAATGGCTAGTACTACATTGTCAACAAGAACAATGGTAAGGAGTTTAATTCTTAAATTAGATTTAGGATTGAGTGATCCTAGTTTTCAAATAGTTCCAGGAAAGAGTATTGGGAATATGGTATTTATAAAGTCAAAGAATGATAAATACGTAAATGCTGAAATTAAATTTAGTAAGAAATGGCATCAATTTTTCATTGATAATAAGAGAAAAGATGCTTTTTATTTTTCAAGTGTAGTAGGAGGTGGTGGTACAGATGTTGACATTTCAAATATCATATCGCATGTATTCAAAAATATAGATCAGTATTCTACACCTAGCATGAATGACTTAAAACCTACAACACAGGAACAAATTGAAATTGATCAATTAGTATCATACAGAGATTTGAAAAGATCAATCATGTTATTGAATGTAATGAGTATCGAAAAATAAATACTTTTTTATAAAAACCAAATAAAAAATCATGAAAAAAACAATCCTAGTAGCAATGCTTGCTACAACTATTTTTGCTTGTACTACACCAGGCGAAAAAACTGCTTCTACTGACACTGCTGCTTCTACATCTAGTTGTGTAAAAGAAGGTCCAGATGTTGACTTAATGAAAAAAGCTATCACAGCCTATAGTAATGGAGATTGGGCAACATGGTCTTCTTGCTTTAGTGATACAGCTAAATCATGGCATAATGATGATTCAGTTGGATTAAGTGTATCTGATAGAGTTGAAATGTTTAAAAAACAAAGAGAAGGATTTGAAAGTGTTGATTCTGGTACACCTAATTACGAGGTAGTAACAGTAGCGACTGACGACAAGCAATACGAAGGATTCAAATGGGGACATGCTTGGGTGACATTTGTTGGTAAGACTAAAGCTGGTCAAACAATGAAAACTCGTGCTTTTGCTGCTTTTGCTATCAAAGACGGAAAACTTCATTGGGAGCAAGTGATCTATGATGCTAAATAAAAAATAAATCTATGAAAAAAATAATTTTAATAATGGCTACTGCCATTTCATTATTTGCTTGTACAAATCCACAAGCAACAACTAGTACTGGATCAGATGATACAATGATGGCTGAATTTAAAGAAAATGCAAAAGTTGTAGAGTCGGCATTACAAGCATTTGCAAAAAATGACTTAGCTGAATTTGGAACCTATGTTTCTGATACTGTTAAAATTTATGGACCTGGATTTAATGATACTGTAGCTTATACTAAGGCACAATGGATAGAGAGACTTGCTAGTTTTCATACCATACTTAAGGATATTAAAGCAAATATCGGATTAACTTTACCAGGTATGGATACTACAACATTTAAGCCAGATGGTACAGGTGTTAGAACTTATGTAAATTGGCAATCTGAATCAATTATCAATGGCCATAAATACAATAACAAGTTTTATTCAGTGTTTAAATTAAATGCAGATCATAAAATTATTGAAGAAGACCAATTTTTTGATGCAACTGGCTTAGTAGCTGATGCAATGGCGCCAAAGAAATAAAGTTTGAGTTTAAAAAAAATACGAAGAAGGGCCCTTAACAATAAGGGTCTTTTTTATTCTAAATAGGTCTAAATTGACTTTAATAGGGATTAGTCTTATGGATTCTGCTGTATGTTTTAAATTTTATTAAATAATAAATAAATCATATATTTACATTGCCCCCAAAGGATAGTTTAAAATAAATAAACTATGAAAAGAGTAATCCTAGCGTTGGGCGTTTTATTTCTATTTGCAGCTTGCAAAAAAGATGTTCCTCAAAAACAATTAACCGTTAATATAACCCCAGAAGTTGGTGGATCAGTAACTCCAAGTTCTGGTTCATACGCAATGGGTTCTACCGTGAAGCTAACTGCAACTCCTACTGCAGAATATATTTTTAAAGAATGGACTGGTGGAATTACTGGAACTACGAATCCTGCAAATGTTGTAATGGATTTAGATAAAACAATTACCGCAGTATTTGAAAAAAGGGAATATCCATTAAGTTTAACCATTGTTGGTTCTGGAACTGTTAAAGAAGAAATTATTAAGATTGCTTCTTCAGCTACCAATTACAAGTCTGGAACAACTATTAGATTAACTCCTCAACCAAGTGCAGGCTTTCAATTTAAAAAATGGTCTGGTGATGATACAACTTCTAAGACGCCACTAGATATTGTTGTTTCCAAGCCTATCAACTTGACTTGTACTTTTGAAAAAATGGCAATTACGTCTATGAAAGTTGAGAATCTATTGGATACTCTAATAATATCAAAAAAGCATAAATATATTGTTAAAGGGGTTTATTCAAATGGCACAACTATAGATTTAAGTGATAGTGTTAAAATAACTTCATCTACAAAGGGTGCAAATGTATTAAATGATAGAAATATAGTTGGTGTTCAATCTGGAAATAACAAACTAACAATAAGCTATAATAATTTGATTCAATCAGATGATATTTATGTTCATAATTTAGAATTCATACCAATCGATCCTAAGTTAAAATCAAATGGTAAGGGCAAAATTATTGTGCCAGTAGTAATAATAAACTATTTGCCAACAGTAGATGGAGTTTTACTGGACATGCAAAGAGCACCTGATGGTTATTATGACTTGTATAATTCAACTTTAGATAGGGCAAAATTAAAAATTCTAGGGGATAAAATTGTTGAAAAAAATGTAATTGAAGAAGGAACAAGATTCAGAGATTATGCTACAAATAAGACTGATCCATACATTTCTATTGATGTTGTTGGTTATATAAATGTATATGAATTGGATCTTACATTTTGGATGAAAACAACATCTAATGGTAAGCCAGTAGATATGAAAACTTTAGAATATTTTAAATTATTTGAAAGAATAAATATGAAGAATTATGTTGATAATTTGGGAGTTAAAGAAATATGGATAACTACATTTCCAAAAGATGAGTACCCGTCTGTAATAAAAAATAACATGGCAGATGTGAATACTTATTATGGTTTGCCAGAATCAAATATGTCAAGTCCATTAACGGGTGATATTTCAAATAGTTATAGGCATCCAAAAGATCTGCCAATATATTCTAAAACTTATGTTGTTTATGGGAATTCAGGGCACAGAGGCGCTGACACAGATTTGCATAATAGAGGACATCAAATTGAAGCTCAATTATCACATATAGACAACCCACTAATTTGGGGCAAAGCGTTTTTGCCAACTTCAACTATTAAGCAATTTAGACTTGGTAACTGTCATTGGCCTCCAAACGCAACTTCTGATTATGATTATAGTAATAAGGTTGCTGTTAAATCGGATATAGCAAGTTGGCAACCATCTGGAGGAACTTATGTAGATGTGAACGTGGATACTTGGCTAAAAAAGAATTATTCTTTTCCTATGTTAGCAACAAATATAGTAGGTGAAGCTAACTATGCTAATGACGCACAAGTAAAATGGTTTATTTATTGGTGGCAATCAATTCCAGGATTAAATAATAATATACCTTATAATAACAGTACACTCACAAATTGGTGGGATATTTTTTATAATTGGGATGATGCAATTAAAAATAAAACAAAGTTGGTTAAATAATTAATTTTATAAAATGAAAAGAGTATTCTTAGTTTTAGGTATTGTAATTCTATTTGCAGCTTGCAAAAAAGATGTCCCACAAAAACAATTAACCGTTAATGTAACGCCAGAAGTTGGTGGATCAGTAACTCCAAGTTCTGGTACATACGCAATGGGTTCTACTGTGAAGCTAACTGCAACTGCTTCTGCAGAATATATTTTTAAAGAATGGACTGGTGGATTTACTGGAACGACGAATCCTTCAAATATTGTGATGGATGCAGATAAAACAATTACCGCAGTATTTGAAAAAAGGGAATATCCATTAAGTTTAACCATTGTTGGTTCTGGAACTGTTAAAGAAGAAATTATTAAGATTGCTTCTTCAGCTACCAATTACAAGTCTGGAACAACTATTAGATTAACTCCTCAACCAAGTGCAGGCTTTCAATTTAAAAAATGGTCTGGTGATGATACAACTTCTAAATCGCCTTTAGATCTTGTTGTTTCCAAGCCTATCAACTTGACTTGTACTTTTGAAAAAATGGCGATTACATCTTTGAAAGTTGAGAATTTATTGGATACTCTAATAATATCAAAAAAGCATAAATATATTATTAAAGGAGTTTACTCAAATGGTGCAACGATTGATTTAAGTGATAGTGTTAAAATAACAAGTTCAACATCGGGTATAAATGTTTTAACAGACAGAAATTTGATAGGGGCACAGTCTGGAAATATGGTGATAAGTTTAACATATAATAATTTGCTAATAAAGGACACTGCTTATGTTTCTGAGATTGAAAATGTTGATTTAAGTTCATTACCATTCTTAACAACCCCTTCAAATACCAACGCAAGAATAATTGTACCTGTAGTTGTAATTAACTATTACCCTACTTTAAATGGCATTGATATTGACACAAAAAGAGCACCTGGTTATGGTAGTTTGTCTCCAATTACTATACAAAGTTTAAAAAATAGAACTATAGATTATATAACATTAACAAAATATGGTTTAGAGGAGGGCAGCAAATACAGAGGTTACAATAATTCTACACAACAGTCCAATGTAAGTTTCAAGATTGTTAAGTTTATTAATGTTTATGAAATTAAACGTGGTATGGAAGGTGTGCCATTAGCAACTGCAGGTTTACAAGACAGATTAACTCCTGTTTTTCAACCTGACTACTTCGATATTTTTACAAAAATTAATTTAGAAAATTTAGTAAATAAAAATGGAGTTAAAGAAGTTTGGTTTTCATTGAGGCCTTTGAGTTCAGAGTATCCTGTAGTAAAAGATACTTTATCAAACGGACTGACAGCGGCTAATTTCATAAATTTACCTGAATCTAATATGTCTTCACCAACAGGTGATGTTTCAAATAGTTATAAGATATCCAATGATTTACCAATATATGATAAAACATATGTGGTATATGGGTATAATATAGAAACTTCGCCAGCAAATAATATACATAATAGAGGACATCAAATTGAAGCTCAACTACAATCAGTTGATAATGGAATTTTTGGAGAAAATACTGCGACATTTTTAAATAAATTTGTCGGAATAACAATTGGGAAAAATAATAATAAACCAATAGGAAGAGCTGGCATGACTCACTTTCCACCAAATACTACTAAAGATTATGATTATGATAATAAAAGTTTAGTAGAAAGTGATATTGAAGAGTGGAAACCTTCTGGAGGAACAAAAAAATTAATTAATAGTGATAGATGGATGAATGTTTTATTAAAAAATTACCCAAGTGTAATTTTAACAAAAGATGATTACAATAAAGATCCTCAATATAAGTGGTTAGTATTTTGGATGCAAAGTATACCGGGATATAATAACGGAATAACAGGTGTTAATGATTGGTGGGATATTTTTTATAATTGGGACGATGCAATTAAAAATAAAACAAAGCTGGTTAAATAATCAATTTTTTATAAATATGAAAAAAGTAATCTTTGCTTTGGGAATTCTATTGGTATTCGCTTGCAGTAAAACAGAAGTTCCTAAAACTCCTCCTGTGGTAGTTGTTCAGGAAGAAGCTATAAGATTCACAACCAATTTTGATACCGGAACTTATAATGTTGCTGATACATTACCCTTATTTATAACTGTGAGTTCAAAACTTCCAGCTTCAGGGATGCTTTATTCAATATTGGTAAATTGGACAGATAGTTCTAAACAAATCTTTAAGTTAGATACTAGTTTAACTGTTTCAAGTTTAAGTTTGAACATACCAGGATTGAAAAAATCAGGAACATATTCATTATCAGTAACGGTTAGCTCTAAATCAACTCCATCTAATGCACTTAATAAATCTATTTCGGTAGTTAATAATCCATTAGGAAGGTTTATGGGGTATAAGGTAGCTGCAAATGCCAGGCAACTAGGTACTGATTATTGGGAAAACTCAATACTGCCTTCAGATCTAATTGTTGCTGTCTTTCAAAAAAATTACGAAAATCACCACCCATCAGGTGCATATGCTGTTTGGACAGAAGCTATTTGTAATGGAGATTTTAATAATGATGGTTATATGGACGTATTTAATGGCGGTACGACTTTTGGTGGCCAAATTAAAGCAATCCTAACTTTTTTAATTTGGAATCCAATTACAAAAATTTTTGAAGAAAAAAACCTAATTAATGATAAAACAAATAATGTAGGTCACCCCAGATTAGTTACACCTGTATATTTAAATTCAGATAATTATGTTGACATAGTAATACACGGAATGAGAGACGAAGCAAGTGATTCAAACCCAAATGAGCCTGTTTCTATTTGCTTAAGCGATGGTAAAGGGGGCTATGACATTACTAAATTAGACTTAGAACCAAAATCATTAGCCAATCAATTTGGACATGAGTGGGGTGATGTTGAAGATGTAACTGGAGATGGTCTGCCCGATTTATTTGTTTCTGCAAATTCCCATACCTATATTTTTTGGGGAATTAGTACATTCCCATATTTCACAAATATCAATTTTGCACATTTTTCATCTGATACAAAAAATTATCCCTCAGATAATGGATTTGGTGAAGTGGTGCCATCAGGAGCAGGTGCTGCGTATGGAGGGGTATTTTTAGATGTTAACAAAGATGGACAAAAGGATTTGTTATTAGCAGTAGGAGAAAACGGTATTCAACCCAATGGGAATAAAGACCAACAAAGGGTACTTTTAAATAAAGGAAAGGGAAGATTCAATGAAACAGGTGTCATAAAATTACCTTTATACTCAAATCAAATAAATGCTGGAATCAACCAATTTGATTATAAAGTGGATGATTTAAATGGAGATGGAAGATTAGATATTATTGCTATTAATTCAGTAAAATATAGTCAGTGGAATATAGTAATTTATATACAGCAGAGTGATGGAAGTTTTATAATTGATAATAGTTTAGTTGAATACAACCTGAATACAATTTCACGACCACAATATAAAACACGTTTAGTTTATAGTGATTTAAATGGGGATGGATTGAAAGATATAAGCTATATAAACTCATCGATAACTCCATATTATATGCTACAGAATAATGAACTTTTAACTAAGTCAGTATTCATAAGAGTAGGTAACAAGTTTGTGGAAAAGGACTACTATCAATTTGATCCCTATGCAAAAAGTTTAAAGGATAAATATTATAAATAGGATAGAAACAATCACTTTGCTAAGCTTTCAGCTATAGGCATAAAAAAACTCATGATTATCAAAGGTTTTTAATTTTTAATGCGGTCCTTACCGGACTCGAACCCGCGACCTACGCCCTGACAGGCGGCATTCTAACTATCTGAACTACCGTCTGTTGTGTTATTATATAATACTCTGTCCACCTTTAACTTATTAATAGTCCACCAATAGTCCACAAGTTTAAAGACATTATATTACTAAAAGTCCCTAACTTATAATATGTTAAGGGCTTTATTCTAAAATCAATAGCTGTCTATTTGAATACCCTTATAAAAGTTCTATAACTTCCATTTAAGGTACTAGTTTTTGTACCTCCTACTAGTTTGTATGTTCCAGTAAATGTAGCTTCAACGGCATAAGTTGTACTTGCATTGTCACTTGATAATTTTGTAATTGAAGTGATTTTATGAGTACCACCTGTTTTTAATTCATAACTCTTATTAGTAGCTTTATCTTCATACTCAATATCAAATGTTAAGTTTTTATAACAATAGTTATTATTAAAGTAGTCAACTAAAGTATAAATGTCAAAGTTCCCTGGTGAAGGATTTCCAAAATCAACTTGATTTTCATAATGAACTAAACCAACCTGAACAAAAAATGTAGAATTTTCAATTAGGGTATGATGTTGTTTGAATTGATCTTTATTATTACAACTTGATAAAATTGGACCGCCACCGGTCCCGGCAATATTCAAGGTAGTTGTTTCAAAGTCTTTTCCATCTACATTAATTTTCAAATAACCAGTATTGGAGCTTGAACTTGAGCTACTCGATTTTGAACAAGAAAAACAACATGTTAGTACTAGGAGTAAAAGTATATTTTTAAAAAAATTCATATTTCTTGATTTTACAGATTAAAAGTACTTAATATATTTTATTATATATATGTATTTTTTTCATGTATTGTATTCCTTCTAGTCATAAAAACTAGAAACAGTTGAATTTCAATTTTGTAAATTAAAGGCATAAAAAAGCCTAAGTAATTAATAATTTGGCTTTACTGCGGACCGGACGGTGAGTTCTCACTTAACTCAAACACATCTCCAACCATCTAAATCATCAAATATAAAGGAGTTACAATTATACTTTTCTTGTAATAACAACGTCAACTAAGGTTAAATAGTGGCTAGTAGCTACAGATTCTGCAACTTGATTTAGTTAAAAGATGAATATCCAATGTCCATACCTTATACCAAAAAAGATAGGAAGTCAGGGAATTATATCTTCAAGACCACTTTTGACAGTTTATTTTTCCGAGAGTTTTGCAAAAGGGTTATCTGGGGAAATTGAGTTTTTATGGAGTATATTTTGTATAAATAATTTTTCATATATTTATTTTTATTAATTCCTAGTAAAAACATAAAATATGAAAAAGCTCTTGAAATTAGCTATTGTAATTACTTTATTTATTGGTTGTAAAAAAGAATCAAACGTTTCAGGAATTGAAAATAATACTAATGCGTATGTTGATCTTATAATTGATGGAGTCTCAAAGTCTAGAATTAACATAGCAAATATTGGGGGTACAGGTTCTCGACCAACTTTGAAAAAATATTATAATGGTAAATAAAATTATTCAGTCTGAAACGCTTTTAGTAGCGGCGAATCTTTATGCGGAAACACGACTCAGTAAAAAAATCAACGCAGTTTTGCTAGAAGACGAACGATACGCCTCAGATGAACTAGTCGAACTAGCTGAAGAGATTTTATCATCGATTGCCGCCAATGGTTTTGCCCGCTATATCCAGTCGGCCATACAAAAGGAAGTTTACAACGACTTCCTTATCGAACTTTTCACCTCATCGGAGCATGCATTCAATGCTGGTCCACTATTTCGCTGGGCTGCCAACATGGTGAAGGATGATACAAATCTGCAAAAAGGAAACCTACATCGCTTTTTCTGGGATTCCCAAAACGACAAACTTGTTCTTGCAGCAAATGTTCACTCCCTCGCAGAGCTTAGGAACCGAGTGATGCATGGCTTTTTTGTACTACCCCCGGAAGAAAATAGAAAGTATGCAGATTCTATTGGCACTTTATTAATCGATTTGCATGATGCGGGATTTTTTAATCTTGATACTGTCTGTCATTTTATATCTAACGGACACTTTACCGGACAATGGAATATTTCAGATGAGTCGCAATGGCTTCAACTAATGACCGACAATTCCTTTGGTGTTCTTGTAAAACAAATTCTAAATCAGCGTGATATCTCTTTTTGGTCGGCAGGTCTGATAGAGTTAAATCAACAAGATAGAGGGTTTGTTCCTTCATCATTGTATCATTTCATCTCCAGTCAGCAGCGAGGTGCCTATGCTATTTGGGTTCACCCCAATAGTAAGTATCAAGATGATTATTACAACTACATTACTAATTGGTTAAAAAAACAGCATGATATTCTGACTGTTGCCTATACTTTGCAGGAAAAGGGCGTTTCCTTCACGTCTGGGTTCCTGCTCGACCGTCTTCTGCAGATACTTAACAAAACAGGTAAGGCATTGTCTGGAGCAAAGAAAAAAGAAGAACATCTTAAAGCTCTTCGCCAATCCCACAGCTTTAAAATTGTTGTGCTAATCAATAGGGTAGAAATAGCAATGTTCAGCGTACAGCATGTAACCAAAATATTTTCTTTGCTGCAGGAGTTAAACATTCTTATTGTTGTGGTTGGTCAACATTTTGAGTATTTCAACACCTTTTTTACAGCTGCAGAAACTATCCCACATACTAAGGTAGTTCCAGATCCTACGAAGCGTCTCAGTATCCTTAACAACTATCTTCGATTCAAGGGTCCGCATGCTGACAGAAAAGAAGACGAAAAGGATGTAAAGACCTTGAGAGAGATCATGGACAGAATCTGTGATGCCCTTCAACAAGGTCAAAAAATTTATGCACGCAGGTTTGCGGATGAATACCAATATGACATAGAATATGTATATGAAATTTTTGCTGTTTTGTATCCATGGGTAAATAATGAGAGAGAAAAATTTGAAGAGGATACGATTGATGATTTGTATGGTTTTCCATCCCTTATCACCGAAACCACACCAATCTACCTGGCTCTTGGTAGACGCGATATAAAACTCGAATATCAGCATAAAGTTATTTCAATATGAATCCGTTTTTAAAATATTATGACCGATATAATACAATTTTACAATCATTGGCAGACCAACTGCAGGCTGATGAATTGATTGTGCTAATTGAAAAAGAACCCGCCAAACTTAATAATCTATTTATGGCAGGAATGGGTATGAGCACTCTATTCTTGCGTATGGGAGCTGTTATCCAGATGAGTAGAAAGCTGCATGACGGAGATAATAGTAATGATGCTTTATTTATGAAGCAGGTTATGGATAATCTTTGTGAAACACTTCCTAGTGATAGTAACTGGAAAAATCTTTGGTATTATTCCATGCAAGATGGTAGCAAATGGCAGCAGGCAGTACCAATGGATAGAGACAAGACAACATTACTTGACCGGTTTGTAACATTTAGGAATAAGTTTGTCCATCAAAATATTAGGCTAGTCTCTGAACAAGTATATGTAATCCAGAAAGGATTAGATATTCTCCAGTCAATGTCTGAATTGTATAAGTTATTTGAAGGCGGATTAATTAATGAAATTGACGGAAAATATTATTGGCAACATGAAGGTGAACAGCTCGAATTACATCCTTTTGTTCAGGCAGGTAATCACGAAGGGTTGCCTTATTTATTTCAGGGTTTATACGAAAATAAGGTAAAGGCCAAGTTTATCAATACACTTTATGGAGATGAAACTAATCCGAAAATAAATGTACCCCTGAATGACAAATTTACTCCAATGCAGCAAGCCTTACGTGGAGGAGCAGGACAGGTATTTGACCACAGTGAACGAATGCAGTACTATCGTGAATGTTTTGTTGGAAGAGAGAGAGAGGTTGATCAAGTAATCAATTGGGTAATTGGGGAATCAAATAAAAATGTTTTACCTATCTTTTCTGAGGCTGGTATGGGAAAAGGAGCATTAACTACTGCTTGCATTGATAAATTGATAGAAATGCAGGTTCCAGTTTTATATCATTTTTGTGAATCAGGAATGTCAAATAGTTTGCATGCAGTCTTGTATCATTTTATCATGCAAGGTAAAAAGATGACTGCTATGCATGGAGCAAGTATATGGAAAGTGCAAGATGAAAGTTTGCAAATAAAAATGGATAAGTTGTCTTCTAGGTATTATGATGCCATAAAACTTTTTCAAACACTTATTTCAAATTGTTATCAACCACCGTTAAAATATTCAGATAAACCACTTGTTATTATTATTGATGGTTTGGATGAAGCAGCGGTTGCAAATAGTCAGCTTAAAATTTATGATTGGTTTTATACTTATAACGATAAAGATGAGCCCTTGGAAGATTGGATATCGCCTCCAAATGTCAGATGGATCTTCACTTACCGCAAAATGCCTAGTGGAGTAGGGAATGGCTTTCAGATTGATGGTAGGTTTGCCCTTGCAGAGATACCGCTACTTCAGCCCTTGCTTGGACTTAACGAAGATGCTGTAAGGGAAGCCCTCACTCCATTTGGTGTTTCTGAGGAGTTTATACAAGTAGTCATAGAAAAAGGAGAAGTAGTATGAGATTAATAGACCCTATTTATTTTAGAATGGTATTTTCTGGTATCAAAACCCAAAGCATTGATATATCAAATAAGGGTTCAATTCCAAGTGGTGTAACAAATTTTTTTGAAGAAATTTGTCAACACGATAGTGATATCATATATAAAACTAGCGTCATTAAAAAATTTATTTTTTTAGCGTTATTACCTGGAGGCTTGGACTTAGATGCAATATCAATTTTATCATCTATAGATAAGGCTGAATGGAAAAATTTTGTAAGTAAATACTCCAAGTATTTAAATATCAATACACAGGGTCAGTTGACCTTATTTCATCAAAGATTTTCGGTATTTCTACTCTTACGAAGTAATCAAATATTAATAACTAAATGTGTTAAAATTATATTGAGTAATATTCAAACATTAACTGATGAGGAATGGGTTAGACAAAATTTAGGCTATTATTATTTTTTAAATGAAGATTTTAAATTATTATTTGAGCATTTAGTAGAAAATGAAAGTTTTCAAAATTATAATTGGTGGAGCAAGGATTTGAGTCGATTGCTTGATGGGATTTATCTAAATAATGAAATACAGGAAATTGATTTTACTAAATTATGTGAATTGCTGAGATTAAGTTTTGACTTCTCAGTTCAAAGGAAGGGTGTTCGGATTATAGTAATAAACGCTTCAAAAATTAATTGGGATGATTTAAACAGTTTTTTTTATGAAACACGTTTCCAGTATGAATTAGCATTTGAATTTAGTAAACACAATGAGAAACTCCCAAATAATTGGATTGACATAAGAATGAATGAGGATCACCCTCTCTCATATACCTTCAGTTATGTTTGGAAGTACTCTCAGTTTAATTCAGATAAGGAACCTAATCAGCAAATGATAATGAAACTTTGGGCTGAAGGTTCACCCTACCAGCGAATTTTGATTGTTATGATTTGGGGATTTCATGGTCTAAAAGGGCAATCATTTCAATGGCTAGATTCCTTGCTAGAACTAAGTATGGGTTGGCCATACTTAATAGAGGAAAAAAATCTATGGCAGTCAAATATTCTCGCTAAGAAAAAGGGTGATTATGATGAGGAATTTAATAATATGAAATTTAAGCTAGGTATTAACTATCATTACATTTTTGAAAATTATTGGAATTTATTTGAATACAATGATAGACTGAATGCCGATGTTAAGGTATTATGGACTGTAGATTGTGCACTTGAGCTAGCATATTGGATTTATCAGCATCCAGTATGGGAAATTGGTAAAATAGCAAATGAAATTATCATTAATCGTTTCAGAGTTAAGGAATTTCGAATAACTACACTTGAATGGCTAATTAAGAATTGGGAAATTGAAGAGTTTTATGCTTTGGGTGAAGTTATATTTGAACTGATAAAGATAAAAGAAGAAGAAATATTTTGGCAATTTGCAGAAAAGTTAATTAATGCTAAAAGTAGTCAATTAAGGGGATCGTTTATTTCTGATCTAGTGACATTTATAGAACATCATAATGATAAAGAATTTGAAAAATTAGTTGTTAGTAGATTAATACCAGGTATGGTTGATAAGGCAACAGATATATGGGAGATTCAAGAATTACTTCGTTTATTTAAGTATTTATTAGATAATGAGGTGATACGATCTGAAATTGTAAATAATTATTTTAATAAAATTGAACTACTTACCCATTTTGATAAACCACTAGAGGAAGATTATAATAAATTTTGGCAACGTGCAGAGAAAATTAAAGGTTTCTTAAGATAATTATGAAAATTCCATTTTTTTCTTTGTTAATTTATATATTATGAATCGAAATGACTTTAATAAAAACCTTTTTCTTTACTCTTTAGGCTTATCTTTAACACCATCTTTATTCAATTGCAGTATGAATGATAATAGAGTGAACAAAAATTATAATAGTGTATTAATAATAGGCGCAGGATCAGCTGGAATTTACGCTGGATACCTACTAAATAAACTTAATATTGATTTCAAAATATTAGAGGCAAGTTCAGTCCATGGAGGCAGGATATGTAAAATGGCTGGGTTCACAGATTATGAAATTGATGGAGGTGCGCAATGGCTCCATGGCATGCATAATATTATCGGGGATTTAGTCCAAGAAGAGAATATTCATGTAACATTAGATGATACGCCCTATTCATATTATTTCGAGAATAAAGTGATTAATGATCTTCCGCTAAATCCTTTTATATTCGATGAGCAAGGAGTAACTGATTTAACTTTTCAACAATATGCTGAAACAAAAGGATTTGATGAATCTTACAATAATATCTTTGATGCTATTGCAGGCATTAACGGTGCTGATAAGGAAGAAATATCATCTTTTTGGAATTATTCAGAAGTATCAAAATCAACGTCGGGCGAAGGAGATTTTAAATTTGAAAATACTTATTTTGATCTTATTGATAAGTTCTTTGCACGTCCGATTGCTGATAAAATAACCTACAATGCAAATGTCAAATTCATTGATTTTTCAAATGAAGGTGTTATAGTAAAAACTGAAAATGAAGCTGAATATATTGTCGATAAAGTGTTGGTTACTGTGCCGATATCGATACTCAAAGCAAATATGATTCAATTTATACCTGCCTTGCCAAAGGAAAAAATTAAAGCTTTTTCAAAAATAGGTATGGGACCAGGTTTAAAAGTATTTCTCAAATTCAAGGAACGATTTTACCCAGATAATATCTTTGGAGGAAATACTTGTGCTGCATATTTCAACGACAAAACGGGTAAAAAAACAAAGGATCACATCTTGATTGCTTTTATTATGGGAAAACAAGCTAAAGCACTATGTGAACTTAGTGATGAGTTGATTCTAAAATCATTATTGGTTGAGTTAGATAAAATGTTTCATGGATTAGCTTCTCAAAACTATCTTGACTTTAGAGTTTTCAATTTTGCAAAAAAGCCATTTATTCGGGGAGCATATAGTTTTAGTACCCTTAACATGGGCAATGCAAGAGAAATTGCAGCAGAATCGATTAATAATAAATTATTTTTTGCAGGTGAGGCGATGAATGTTAACGGAAATCATCAAACTGTTCACGGTGCTTTAGAATCAAGTAAAATAGCTATTGAAGAAATGTTTTCTTAGAGTAAAGCTTCCCTCTGCAACTACATCATCCACTTTATTTGACTGCGATCTCTTTTAACTTAAACTCCTCTCGAACCACCTAATGCATGTTATATAAATGAGTTACAATTATACTTTTCTTGTAATAAGAGCCCTAGCTTGGTTAAAATAGGGGGTAGTAACTACGGACTTTGCTACACAACACATATTGAATATAAGTTTAACTTTACAATACCCCCCAAAGGTTAGATTAAAAATTAAACTATGAAAAGAGTAATCTTTGCTTTGGGCGTTATATTTGTATTTGCGTGTAGTAAAACTGAGGTTCCTGTAATACCTCCAACACCTGTTGTTCAGGAGGAAACTATAAAATTTAGCATATCGCCCGATATGACTTCTAATAACTACTTGCTAAATAAAGACACTTTGGATTTAACTATCTTAGTTAATTCAAAAATTCCTTCTCAAGGCATATTATATAGTATTCAGGTAAATAGGGCTGATTCTAGTGTTGCAGTATTTAAATTAGATACTGTATCTAGCCAATCATCCATTAATATAAAAGCAACAGGCTTGAATATTAAGGGAAATTATACAGTAAAAATTACGCTTACTTCAAAAACAACACCAACAAATACTATTAATAAAAACTATACATTAAGTAGAGATAGGGTTTACAAAAATTACTTACGTTCTTCTTATGATTTATCTAACTATGATACTTGGTTTTCTTCTGCTCAGCTTTATAAATCCGATGGAAGTAAGTATCTCAATAATCCATTTATAGATGAACAATCTGCGCAATTAGATATTGACGGTGATGGATTAGAAGACTTATTTTACTTTGAATCATATGATTTAAAAATTAGTCCAACTCCAAATCCTCCTCCCTCTCTTTTTATGAATAATGGAACTACATTAAAACAAACAAATTATACAGGCGCTAACATAAAAGATCCACATGGCACAAAAATATTAGTAGGTGACTTTAATAATGACTCTCTCCCCGATATTTTTTCAAATGTTGCGGTAGATCCTCCTTTTGGTGCATTCCCATTGTTAAATGATAACAACCATCTTTTATTAAATTCAAAAAATGGATTTGCCTCTGTAAAAGAATTTCCCGATCAAGGTTTTTGGTATACAGGATGTTCAGGTGACATCGATAATGATGGTGATTTAGACATCATTACATTTAATTTTCATAATCAAGGAAATGGGGTTAAAAGTAGAATTATGTGGAATGATGGGAAGGCTAATTTTACTATTGATTTTAATGGAATAGGAGATGTCCCAGTTGCAGATATATCAGAACTAGTTGATATAAATGTTGATGGATTCTTAGATTTAGTAATCAATTTTCATCCAAATGGAGCAAGTAGAATAAATGACTTTAGGATTTTGTGGGGGAATGGTAAAGGGTTTAATCTAAATAATTCAACTGCTATCAGTTTGTCAGGGGATAAATTTTTACAAAATCTAGACTTTATTGATATTGATGGAGATGGAATAAAGGAAATAATTCCTAGTGGAAATTACTCAAGCTCAAGTGGAGCATCAGTTTACTTTATTTCATTTTATAAATCAGACGATAAAGGAAAGACATTTACTGATAAAACAATTCAGTATATTGATAATAACATTGCAAACAGATTTTATCACATTAGAGTTCAAGACATTGACAAAAACGGCCTTTTAGATATATTTTCTGGAGAAAGGAAAGATAACATAAGATGGGAATGGAACGGTTCAAAATTTATCAAGAAATAGGCTAGAAACAACCCGTTTGTTACACTTTCTGCTACAGGCATAAAAACGCCCCTTGATAATCAAGGGCTTAAGTGTATTCTTGTGGACCGGACGGCTGACACGATGACCGGTGTAATATGTAGAAAAACAAACTGTTATGATTCTCAAAAAATTATACTCACTAAAAAGCACACTAACACTTTCTCCCAACACTTCCCATACCTTATTCTTTCACTTTTTAGTCTCTATTTCAATTTCTTACTATATTAATATTTTATTATTCATATTTGCACATGATGTTTACTATTTTCTCCTTCTTTAAAATAGTTATATCAATCACATACCAGGAGAAATCCTTTTATGATTATTATGTTTGGTTTTTAATCTTGATAAATGTACAGGGGTAGTCCCTAAAAATGAAGCAATATAATGTTGTGAAACTCTCTGGTGAATATTTGAATATTTTACATTAAGTTCATTATACCGCTTTATAATGGATTTACTATGGATATCAATTAGTAATTCTAGTAATTCAAGAATATGTTTTTCTGCTAAATACCTTCCTAATCGATCCCCATATTTAAAATTTTCTACAACATAATGAATTGTATCAACTGAAATCAAAATGAAAGTACAATTTTCTAAACATTCCACATTCATTTTGGATTTAAATCCTTGATCATAATTATAAGTTGAATAGCCAGTAACAATCATTCCCTCAGATCTAAAATTGAGTGTTTTGTTATTCTGGCTTATAAAATTTCTAACAATACCCTTATGGATAAAGTAGATATAATTGCTTTTAACTCCTTCCTGAATAATAATTTCCCCCTTCTTATACTCTTTAATAATAACTTTTCTCAATAATATATCCCTTTCATCACTAGTTAAAGGGGTAATTTTATCAATGTATTCTAAAAATTCATTGAATATTGAATTTGATTCAATCATTGCTGAGCTTTGTTCGAAAATAAAAAAAATAATAACATTTTATATTATTTTCTAGAAAAATTTCTAAAGAAATTAAAAAGTAATAAAAAAATTATTAACATTTATTAATTTAAATATTTATTAATATGTTTATATTTTTAAATAAGTATTAGTTATTTATTTAAACAAAAAATATTTAAAAGTTTATTTTAATTATTAAAATAATACAATAATGTATTTAAATTAACATTTGTTTATAAAAAATAATTACTGTTTTAATTATCATTTGTTAATTTTTTAATTATTAAAATAAGTTAATTAACATGTAAAATCAAGAACTACAAGTTTGTATTAGATTTGTAACTACAATGTATTGTTAGTCTATAATTTAGTAAAATATCAATTGATGTTTTTAATCGTAATTTTTAAGTTTTTAACTTAATTACTTGCTTGATTTTAGAAAAAAAATTATTAATAATGTTGAAATTTTAAATTTATTCTTATATGTCATCTAGAGTTAAAACAAAGAAATTAGATATTTTTAATCTCTTTTATAGTGGTGCTGCTGTTGTTATCCTAATAGGGGTTATTGCCAAGTTATTAGAATGGCCAGCGCAGGATATATTGATTACTAGTGGTTTAGCAATTGAGGCAATTGTGTTTGGGGTTTCTGCTATAAAATATGTAGATATAAAAAAAGATACTGATGTAGCTACTGAAGCAACTTTATCAAAAGTCGCTGACGGTTTAGATACCATTGCTGCAAATTCAGGTGGAATAGGTGGTAATGGTTCTGGCGAAACATATGTGAATATTCAAACTGGAACAGCGGATGGGACAGGTAATGCAAACAGGACTAATAATTCAAGCACAAGTGCTGCTGATAGAAAAGTGGCAATAGAAATTAACACCCCAAGTAACACAACTCCAAATTCAAGTCATACTCTTTGGCAATTAGAACAAATGGATATTTTAAGTTTGGCTAAAGATTTATTTTTTCAGCCAAAATGGGATGAATTATTGTCAGATGAGTACAATCAATTAAGTATATTTTTTAAACGTGTTTTTGACAAGAAATTACCCAATAAAGAAGCCTTACCGTTTTTATTGCAATTTCCAATAAAGTTACCTGTCCCTGAATTAAATAAATTAGTAATTGATAAGCCTCATGAAATAGAAGTTACTGATATTGAACTATTATGTAAAGCTTTCAAATTAATTAATTACAATTCATTTTTTGAAAATTTTATTTTAGAATCAAAAAATGATACTTACATCATTAGACCAAAAAAATCATCAGATATTCAAGTTTTTGGTGGGGAAGATGAAATTGTATTATCGCATATAAAGAAATATTTTAATGCTGAACTTGTTATTAGTCCAAATATAGAATGTATAAAAAGTTCAATTAAATTGATAGATCACAATTTACTAGAATACTTCATACAAAAGGTAGATGTGAAAAAAGAAGATGAGCTTAATTCACTTATTGTTTTATTAGATAATCAGTCTGATGAATTGAAAAATAAACTTTGGACTAAGTTTAAGAAAATTAAATATAATCATTCAACAAATGAAGGTTATTCTTATTTAAAATTACTTGTGCAATCTTCAATCTCATTTATCAATAATAATAATGGAATTCAATTATTTAATAAATTAATAGAATTCCAGATAAGCGATCAAAAAATAATCAATTTGCAGGATGTTGTTAATTACAGTGCAGAAACAATTTATTTTGGTCCAAAAAATGAATATAGTGTTAACTTAAAAGAATTGTTTTTAAATGGTGAATTGGAAAACTTAAGTTATGTAAATACAATTATTGAAAAATTAGTATCTGATAATGTGGCACCTAAATCTAAACTAGTTCAATTGTTTAATCTAAGTGAGCATGATTCTAAAAAAGAAGTATTTGATAAATTAAATTATCATTTAACAAAAACCAATACAAGTCCAAGTGGTGCTCAATTAGCATTTGTATTATTATACAAGCAATATTCAAACTCTTAAATTTAGTCTTTTATGGCGGAAGTTCAAGTTGACGTCAAAAGATACCAGATTATAAGTCTTTTGTACATTGTATTTATTTGTTTTTCAGTAATTAATATCAAAATATCGGTATTAGATTCTAATATCTACACTATTAAATCATTGCAGTCACTGGATAAAGAAGAGCTTAAAAAAGTTGATATTAGTAATAAGATTATTGAAGATAATATTACTTTATTGAATAAAAACTCAAAGGCTGCTTCTTACTTAAAGATCAGAACAAGATTGAATACGAGTAGTAAAGTTGTTTATGAAGTTTTAAAGCATGTGGATGATGAATTTGCTAATAACAAAACTTCACTTTTAAAACAGTTTAATAGCAGAAATTTAATTGAAGAAATTTTAAAAAGTGATAATGGTGTAAAGCGTTTAGAAAAAGAGCTATTTGATTTGTCTGAATTTATAAAAAAATCGCCATATAAAATTCAAACATCGTTAGATTCATTAATACCAATTCAAAAAGTTGTTACTACCATTAAAGGAAAAGAAGAAGCTTGGGATTATTATTTATTCATGCACAAGCCTTCTGCAATTAGTTATATGCAGTTAGAACGTATTAAATTATTGATTACCAAAACACAGCTGTTATATCAAGAGGCAGCACTTGCGGAAATTGGCTATCAACCTACTTACTTTTCCCAATTTAATCCAAAATTATATGTCTTAAAAGCCAATGTTAAAGAATATAAAGAAGAAGAGATTATACAGCCAGGGCAAAAAGTAATAAGTGTTAATGACGAGGTTTTTGATGATTTATTTAAAAAGATTCTGGCTTCCCTACACACGGAAAACATTTTTGTTGGTTTAAATAATACACTACTTAGTGATTTTGATTTTATGATGGGGAAGGATTTTGAAGTCGAAATTTTACCTAAAGTAAATATTTTAAAGGCAAATAATAATTACAGAGTCGTCTTTAATAGGACTGGAGAATATATGCTTCGTTTTTATGATATAAGAAAAGAAAAAAAGATCCTATTTGAAAAAAAGATCATGGTCAATTCTATACCTGATCCTGTAGTAAAGGTTAGAGGTGATAATTTAAGTAACTATTCTATATCAGTAAAGGATTTATTAAGTGCAGAGCGTTTGGAGGCGAAGCTAGAGATTAATAATTTAAACTTTTTCCCAGGCCGTATTAATAGTTACAAAGTAATACGCATTCATAATGGTAAGGAGGAAGAATCAGTTAATAATTATGGAGAGTTATTTCAATCCCCTACCCAAAAAGTACTAGGCGCACTCAAGAAAAATGATCTATTAATTTTTGACAACGTCAATATGTCATTAGTTGATGGATCTACAAGAACATCCGCTCCAATTATTTATAAAATAACAGATTAAAAAATATAGCAATAATAATGTTTCGCAGTTTACATATAACAAAAAAGCATTTAAATGCTATAATGATTCTTGGATTAGTTTTTGCAGCGACTCAATCATTCGGGCAGGATACACTTGCTGGTAATTACCCACTTCTCTCTATTAAGTCAGGTAATCATGTAATAAAAAGTGTTGTTACGGTAAAGGGTAAACTAGAAATAGAAGCTGGGGCAAGGATTGAATTAATTGAACCAGGAGTCATTGTATGTGAAGGAGCTGTAAATCTTAAAGGGGAATCAAATAATAAAATTGAAATTTTTGGCAAATCGAATCTAGAAGGGATTGGTATGGTTATAAGAGGGTTGGATTCAAATAGTAATAGTAGTATTGATATTAGATATGTGACGTTTAAAAACTTGCAATTACCTTTATTTTTTGACTTTGGATGGAAAAGGGCAGGGGTTAATGTTAGTGATAATTATTTCATCAATAATATTGGCAAGGTTTCAGTTATACAGGTATTGAATCCTCCTTTTAATTTTAATTTAGATTCAAGCTATATAGACTTTAAAGTAAAAAATAACATATTTTCTGGGAATAATGCTGCCTTATATTTTGAAGATTTAAAAAGTGATCATCTAAATTTTGAAATAAGTAATAATGCAATTGTAGGTAATAATGTATATGGGTTTAAGAATTATAATATTTCAACAAATGTATTATATGGTAGGGTGGATCAATTATTTTCAAGATTTAATCCTAAAATTGAGAATAATAGTTTTGCTTTTAATTATTTGATAGACAATATTACGGATACGGTTGTTCATTTGGCAAATTTTGGTGTTTATGGAACTGATAAAACGATCGATTTTAAAAATAACTATTTAGGCTCTACAAATAAAGCTATAATTCAGAAAAGTATTTATGATCAAACTTTAAATTATAATGCTCCCAAGGTCGAATTTGAGCCTTTTTTATCTACGCCTTCTGAAAATATCCCATCACATGTATTTGAGATAAATAACTTAGATAATTCATATTTACAGGATACTTTGATTATCAAAGATCCCCTTAAAGGTGTGGTTTTAAAATCAAATGCTACACTAAATTATGCTAAAGCTAAATTTAGCTATACTTATTTCAAAGATGATAGCAGTTTAAAAAAGGTAGATACAACTGTTACTTATGATGTTCAGCCAAATGGGAATAGCACTAAGTTAACAATTACAAAAAATGTTAATGCTACAAAAAAGATTGGATATTATAACATCGGAGAAATTATAGATGCTAAAGGAGGGTATGTCCCCGAGGTAAAAGTGGGATATATAGCTTATTTAAACGATCTAAGAAGAAGAAAGCTTCTTGCTGAATTATTAAAAGAGAAGAAAACGGAGGATAGTTTAAAATTGCCACCACCTCCTGCCGATTCTATTAAAAATCAGTTTCAAAAAATTGAAGCTCCGCTAAAAAGTAGATTTGAATTTGGACTATATACTGGCCTTGCAATTTTTAATGGTACAATAAGCCAAAGCAACTTATTTAGTAATGATAAAAATTTATTCAATGGTTTAAATATTAATTATACCATTTATTCTAATTTAAGCGCTAGTATGACGATTGCTAGTTTTAAATTAAGTAATTCAGACGCAAATTCTAATAATAATGAACAGCAAGCTAGGGGAATGAGTTTTACTACTTCAATGCTTGGTATTTCAACTTCGGTTAATTATGATTTTGTTGATAATCGTTTGTACACAAAAGCTAGAAAATTCAGACCATCTATTGGAATTGGATTAGATGTAAACTCCTTTTCTCCTTCGGGCATATATAATGGGGTTGAATACAAACTACAACCACTAGGAACAGGAGGGCAATTGATTGATAGTACAAAAAAGGCTTATTCGTCTCTAGCATTGGGGTATTTTTTCAATTTCAAAATCAAATACCAAATAAACAGGTTTAATAGTGTTGGACTACATATGTCTATTCATAAGAGTTTGTCAGATTATTTAGATGATGTAGGGCCTGATTTATATCCTTCAGCTGATAAAATCTTGAATAGTAAGGTGGAAAACAAAGATGTTGCATTATATTTTTCTAATCCTACATCAAGAAACGTTTTGGCTCAATACAGAAATAGTCCAAACAGTGCAAAGGATGGGTATATCAATTTTGGAATATTTTATTCAAGAAGATTATTTAAATAAAATGAAAGTAAAGAATATCATATTATCGTTTGTGACACTTATTTCGATTGTTTTCGTAATTGCATGTTCTAAAACAGTACCCAAAACGCCATTGGAATTCCAAAAAGAATTATTAGCTGGTAGTGGTACCTATTTAAATACACAACGTACATGGCAACTTGATTCTGCAAGAATCAATGGTGTTAATAGTGTTCTAACTACTTTTCAAAAAAACTATAAAAAGACTTTCACTTTTGACGGAAAATATAGTGATACAGATAATAATATTGGTAGATGGGAAATTTCTATACTTAATAAACTTAAACAAACAAATTTTTATCAATCTTCCAGTAAACAAGATAGTATTACATATGATATTGTTTCAATTAATTCGGCACAAATGAGTTTGTCAATAAAACTATCAAACGGTCAAACGGCTATTTATTCTTTTAAAATATTAAATTAAAGTTGAAAATCGTATCAATTATATTAATAACTAGTTTAATCACTCAATATGCTAATGCTCAATTGACTTTAGCATACTCTATTGGTGTAGTTGGCGCTGATTTTAAAACAAGTACTTATTCTAATCCTTTATCTATTAACGGTAAAAATTGTATCGTAGTTACTAATGGGATTTCAAAATTTATTGTTAGTGATCACGGTATTTTTTTAAATGAATGCGCCCTAAATCAGGATTATATTAGGTTTAGTATTCAAGTAGCTCCTAATCCTGCTAATATCTATACTATTGTAAAGTTTAAAAATAAATTACAAGTGGATAATAATTTAACTATATCCTTATTCGGAAGCGATGGACGCCTCATTAATAAATTTCCAACAAATCAAATACAATTAATGCAAGGATATAGGTTATCAACATCTGAATTGAACGACGGAGTATATTTTATACAAATATTCTCAGATAAAATTAACCAAATATTTAGATTATTAGTAGTTAAGTAATCATTTATGAACCAACTTAAAAAAATATTATTTTCTTTATTATTAGTTATAATTGCTAGTGCTTCTTATAGCCAGGTTGTTGTGCCAGAAGGTATTTTATTTCAAGCTGTTGCAAGAGATGCGAATAATAATGCCGCAAGTAATCGTAATGTATATGTACAAATTGCAATTAAAAGATCAACCACAAATGGGACAACAGATTATTCGGAGAGTTTTAAAGTAGTTTCCAGTCAAGAAGGTATTTTTTCTATAGTTATTGGTCAAGGTGCAAGAACATCAGGTGTTACTAGTTTAAAAAATTTAGAATGGTCTAAATATATCTATTTTGTTAATCTTAAAATTGCTATTGAGCCATCCTTACCTGATCCTAGTTGGACTGCTACAAATAATTATGTTGATATTGGAACTTCTCAATTGTGGACAGTGCCTTATTCCTTTACATCAAATAATTCTATCTTTTCTGATTCTGCTTCAACCATTACTGGAATTTTATCAAGTAATAAGGGTGGTACTGGTGTTAATAATAATGGAAAAACAATTACAATTGCAAATAATATCATTACCAAGGGGGTGGGTGATTTAACAATAACAACCACTGCTGCTAGTAATGTAATTTTCCCTACATCAGGAACAATTTCAACCTTAGCAGGAACTGAGACTTTAAGTAATAAAACAATTATTTCGCCAATAATTACAGGAAGGCCAGTTACAATAACCCAAGACTCAAGTACAGCTGATAGTACAATAGCTACAACCTTGTTTGTTGCAAAGCAAATTAAGAATTTAAAATTAACAACAGATTCCAATAGGCAGGCGATAATTGATACAGCGGCCGCAATTAGGTTAAAATTAAATGATAAAATTGAGGCTAGTCAATTTCCTAATTTGATTCAACCATTTCTTGCAAATACAATTTATAGTTTTAGTGATACAGTAACTTTATCCAATAGGATTAATACAAAATTGAATATTTCAGATACATCTGCTATGTTGAGTTTAAGAATTGGAAGGGATACGGTTGCATTATCAAATAGGATAGCTGCAAACACTTCAAGTATCACAACGAATACTGCTGACATTGCTACTAATAGAGCAAATATTTTTGCGAATACAAATGCGATAACTGCAAATACGTCAAGTATCACTGCTAATACAACAGATATAGCGTCATTAAATACAAGAGTTACATCTAATACGTCAAGTATTACAACCAATACTGGTGACATTGCTACTAATAGAGCAAACATTACAACGAATACAAATGCGATAGCTGCAAACACTTCAAGTATCACAACGAATACAGGTGACATTGCTACTAATAGAGCAAATATTACAACAAATACAAATGCGATAGCTGCAAATACGTCAAGTATCACTGCTAATACTGGTGACATTGCTACAAATAGAAATAATATTATTGCATTAGATACAAGAGTAAATTCGAACACTTCAAGTATTACAACGAACACAGCAGATATTGCATTAAGAGCAACAATAGCATCACCGACATTTACTGGAATACCATCAGCACCAACAGCTGCTGCTGGA
>JBILCS010000015.1:0-30579 GCA_044353005.1 Sediminibacterium sp.
GTTAAAAGTTTACGAACAAGGGGTAAAAGTGCCAGAATTACTTAAAATAATAGGAGGCAAATAAGTAACTTTAACCCGTTAAATTAAGTTCAACATTTAAATCAAAAGATATGAAAATTACTGTTGTTGGTGCTGGTGCTGTAGGAGCAACTTGTGCAGATAATATTGCACGTAAAGAATTGGCTTCTGAAGTGGTTTTGTTAGACATTAGAGAAGGCTTTGCAGAAGGCAAGGCACAGGACATGATGCAGACTGCTGCATTAATAGGTTTTGATACACGTATTATTGGTAGTACCAATGACTATACTAAAACAGCGAACTCAGATGTTGTTGTAATTACTTCTGGCTTACCGCGTAAACCAGGTATGACAAGAGAAGAATTAATTGGCACCAATGCTGGTATCGTTACAAGTGTTTGTGAAAATATTTTAAAGCACTCTCCAAATGCCATCTTAATTGTTATTAGTAACCCAATGGATACAATGACTTATTTAGCATTGCAGTCTACAGGATTACCAAAAAATAGAATCATTGGAATGGGTGGTGCATTGGATAGTGCTAGATTCAAATATCAATTAAGTGCCCATTTAAACTGCAGCCCTTCAGACTTAAACGCCATTGTTATTGGTGGACATGGAGATACCACGATGATTCCTTTGGTAAAGCATGCAACTTTAAATAGCATTCCAGTAACAAAATTCTTATCAGAAGCGCAACAAGAGCAAATCGTCAATGATACCATGGTGGGTGGAGCAACTTTGACTAAATTATTAGGCACTTCTGCTTGGTATGCACCAGGTGCGGCAGGAGCGGCATTGGTAGAAAGCATTGTACGCGACGAAAAGAAATTATTCACTTGTTGCGTAAGCTTAAACGGCGAGTATGGCCAAAAAGATATCTGCTTAGGTGTACCTGTTGTAATTGGAAAGAATGGATGGGAAAAAATAGTTGATATGGATTTATCTGCAGACGAGCAAGCAGCATTCAACAAGAGTGCAGATGCAGTAAGAAGCATGAACGATGTATTGAAGACTTTATAATCTTTGTACTTAATATAAATAATAAAGCCTCGCAATGCGGGGCTTTATTATTTAAGCAGGTGATCACTTAATAGTGATTATTCAATCGTTTCTTTAAAATAGGCAATTGCTCTATCTGCGATGGATTGTAGATCTTGTTGTTGCATACATGCAAAATGTCCTTGGGGACAATGGTTCGTGCCGTAATTGGAACAGGGTTGGCATGTCAAATTTGGAACAATCGCATTATAGTACCATTCGTTTTTATTCAAAATAGTAAGTCCAGTTTCAGCGCTCAAAGTTTTTTTACTTTCTTGTTGCACTGTTGGGTAATAAGGTTCTACTTGCAAAGCAGGAGATGTCCCACCCCAAATAGCCACTGTCTTTTTATGAAAGGCACAAGCAATGTATAAAAATCCAGTATCGTGTGAGATGACCGTTCTGGCTTGCTTTACCAAGATGGCCGATTCATTTAAATTAAATTTTCCACAAGCATTCCATATTTTAATTGGATTGATCGCTTCCACAGCAGCGCCTTCTGCTTCATCGGCCTTTCCCCCAATTAATACAATAGGATAAGGAATTTTATGACATAGGTTTTGCAATGCACTAAGTGGTAATTTTTTTGTAGCGTAGGATGCACCTATCACTAAAGCAATGTATCCAGACTCAAAAGAAGCCGGTAACGCAGTGGCATTGATTGTTGTCTCTTTAGGAATAAAGTAATCCAACCCTTTTCCATCATTCACGACACCTAAACTTGACAATGCGTCTAGAGAGCGATCTGCAATATGCCTCATAGGCATGAAATTCAAATGCAACTTCGTCAATAAAAATTTTTGAAGGCTCAGCTTTTTATAAGATAAAATTGGTACACCCAATGCCTTTTGAATTTGGTAAGTTCTATAATTTTTATGCAAGTCAATGATGTAGTCAAAATTACATGCCTTTAACTGATTGATTGTAGCATTCAAGTCTTTATCAAAATAATAGAATTGATCGATATATGGATTGCCAATTGTCACTGCTTTCATAGCCGCTTTCGTTAAAAAATGGATCTCTACGCCTGGTATTTGCTGCTTGGCGCAACGTATAGCAGGCGTGGTAAATACAATATCCCCTATAGAAGAAAAACGGATGAATAATAAGCGCATAGTGCTTAACAATTTAATCGATTGCTATTTATAAAAAATATAAACTACGGTAAAGGATGATCCTGCTCCAGAAAATCTAAATCCTTATGGTAGGTTTCTTCTGTAAAAATAAATGCAAGCATGGTGACACCCATTACGATGCTACCGGTTACAATACCACTTTGCACAATGGTCCAGCCCATTGACTTTTGCAAGATGTCTAAAAATAAAAAGTTAATCAATGGTAAAGCGCCGCGTACCATATTCGGAATAGTGGTTGCTGCAGTGGCTCTTAAATTGGTGCCAAATTGTTCGGCTGCCATTTGATTGAAGATGGCCCAATAACCTGTGCTAAATCCTAAGAAAGCACATATGGCATACATTCTTGAATCACTATTATTGAAGGCACTAAAGAATAAGACCATCCCAACTATACTGAGCATGTAAAATAAAAACAAAGCTTTTTTTCTGCTTTCAAAAAATTGACTCACCCAGCCTATTAATAAGTCACCAACAGCAATACCAATATAGGCGAACATCACAGATTTGCCAGAATCAATTAAATTATTACCATACAATCCAGTAGCAAATTTATTACTATAGTTGACCATGACACCTATCACAAACCAAGTTGGCAACCCAATTAAAATGGCTTTAATGTATTTTGAAAATCTTTTGTAAGAAGTGAAAAACATAAAGAAATTGCCCTTGACAGCATTGCTCAACTTAACAGACTCAAACATAAATGACTCAGCAACACGCACACGCAAGATCAATAAAAAGAAACCTAATCCTCCACCAATTTTATAACACAATCTCCAATCCTGGGTATACTTAAAAGTAAAATAAGCAAAGACGGCTCCAGATAAACCAATTCCTGCTACCATTGAGGTACCAATACCTCTTTTATTTTTTGGTAACATTTCTGAAACCAATGTAATACCTGCACCTAATTCTCCTGCAAGGCCGATGCCCCCAATGAATCTACAATACGCATACTGGTCTACTGTTTGCACATAGCCTGTAACGATATTCGCCACAGAGTATAAAAGGATGGAGCCAAATAACACTTTCAATCTACCTAACTTATCACCAATCACACCCCATAAAATACCGCCAATTAATAATCCTGACATTTGCCAGTTAATAATATGGGCACTATCTACAATGATGGTTTCTAATGTGGACCCAACTGCAAGTACACTTGGTTGGCGAACAATAGTGAATAATAATAAATCATACACATCTACAAAATATCCTAATGCAGCTACAAATACAGGCAAAGAAAAAAGTCCAATTTGCTTATTATTCATACTAGAAATTGATTGATTACGCTTTTTTTGCGCGATGTGAAATGACTTTAATAATCACAGGCAATGTGGTGATACCCACAATCACTAATACAATGACTTCTAAATGATTTTTTAAATCAAAATTATAACGAGCCAAAATCCATGACTGTAAAAAATACCCGGAACATAGCATACTGCCTACCCAAGCTAAACAGCCAATCACATTATAATACATGAACTTAGCTTTATCCATTTTTACGATACCTGCTAAAATTGGACCGAATGTTCTTATGATAGGAATGAATCTTGCGATGACGATGGCTCTTCCTCCGTGTTTTTGATAAAACTCATCTGCCTGAATCAAATATTTTTTCTTGAAAAAAAGATTTTCTTTCCAATCAAACATGGTAGGTCCTACTTTATGACCAAAAAGATACCCCACATAATTGCCTAAGATACCCGCAGTAGAAATAAAAATAAAAAGAATGAATAAATTAACCCATTCGTTATTGGAAGCATAAATTTCTGCAGCCAAGGGCGCGCTATAAATGCCTGCCACAAACAATAAACTGTCTCCTGGTAAAAAGAAACCAGCGAACAATCCGGTCTCTGCAAAAACGACTAATAAAATAAGCCAAAGTCCGCCATGCTCAATATAAAATTGTGGCTGTAACAATTGACTCCAATGAAATGCTTCTAATAAAGTGATCATGCTAGATGGTATAAAATTAAACTTGTTGTGGTTCTGTTAGTTCCCCTTCCCATTTGCTTACTGCAGTGGTTGCTAAACTATTTCCCAATACATTGGTTGCAGAACGGAACATGTCACAAAAATGATCAATAGGTAATATTAATGCAATGCCTTCTGGAGGAATATTGAACATAGCGCAAGTCGCTGTAACAACGACCAGTGATGCTCTTGGCACACCCGCAATCCCCTTGCTCGTTAACATTAACACAACTAACATGGTTAATTGCGTTCCAATGTCTAAATGAATGCCATAAGCTTGCGCAATCGCCATACTCGCAAATGTCATGTACATCATACTGCCATCTAAGTTGAAGGAATAACCTAAAGGCAAAATGAAAGAAACAATTTTATCCTTGCAGCCAAATCGCTCCAGCTCTTCGGTTAATTTTGGAAATACAGCTTCGCTGCTTGTTGTACTAAACGCAATTACCAGCGGAGTAGTGATATGCTTTAATAAGGAAGGCACACGATTTTTTAAAATTAAATAACCTACTCCTAAAAGCACAATCCATAAGACACCAATCCCTACTAAGAAGTACAATAAATATTTACCATAAAAAATAAAAATGGTTAAGCCCTTTGTTGCAATGACTGCGGCAATAGCGCCAAAAACACCCAATGGTGCAAAGTTCATCACATAGCCTACCATTTTTAAAATAATATGCGCCACTGTATCCAATGCTTTAATGAATCCTTTTGCTGGTTCTCCAATTGCTGCGGCTGCAACACCAAAGAAAATACTAAAGATGACGATTTGTAAAATTTCATTGGTGGCCATGGCTTCGAACATGCTCTTTGGAAACACATGCTCCACAAAATTAATCACACTAAAGGACTGGGTCTTTCCCATTAAATCTTTCACACCCGAGGTATCCCCTACTGTTAAATCCAACCCCTCACCTGGCTTTAATAGATTCACCAACACCAATCCAATCAATAAACTAATCAAGGAGGCAGATATAAACCACAATAAAGCTTTACCACCTACGCGTCCTACCGTTTTAAGGTCTCCCAACTTTGCAATCCCAACAACCAATGTTGTAAATACCAATGGTGCGATGATCATTTGAACCAATCTCAAAAAGATCGTAGTCAGTAGCTTCACGTTTTTAGCAAAGCTATCAATGGTTGTTTGGTCCTTACCTTCATGAATAAAGTAGCCCAAAATGGCACCTGCCACCATCGCGATGACGATGTATACGGTTAGTTTGTTAGATTTTTTCATAGGATGCTTAGTGCTGCAATATACCACATAAGTTCTAAAAAAATAACCGTCTCCAAAATTTGAGTTTGCCCCTTTTTTTTAGCTAAAACAGCTCCATATTTGCGAAAAAAATGCTACTTTTCAACTCAAATAGAAACCAATTATATTATGAGTTTATTTAGAAAGAAAGATTTGTCCGCCATGTTAGCTCAGGCAGATGATGGTGGAAAAGGATTAAAGCGCACTTTAGGTGCTGGTAATTTAATTGCATTAGGCATTGGTGCCATTATCGGTGCTGGCTTGTTTGTAAGAACAGCTGCAGCAGCCGGTCAGGCAGCTGGACCTGCGGTTACTATATCCTTTATTATTGCTGCAGTAGGCTGTGCTTTTGCAGGATTATGTTATGCAGAATTTGCTGCGATGATCCCTATTGCAGGTAGCGCTTATGCCTACTCTTATGTAACTATGGGTGAGCTAGTCGCTTGGATCATTGGCTGGGCCTTAATTATGGAATATGCTTTAGGTGCTGCAACAGTGTCTATCGCTTGGAGTGAATACCTCAATAAGCTGACGGGAGGCGCCATACCTTATGAATGGAGCCATAGTCCGTTTGAAAGTTTCACAGATAGTATGGGTGTGGCACATTCTGGTATCATGAATGCGCCTGCATTGGTGATTCTTTTAGCGTTAACCTTATTGTTAATTAAAGGTTCTCAAGAATCCGCTATGGTGAATGCTGTAATTGTATTTATCAAAGTAGCGATTGTAATTATATTCATTGCGGTAGGATGGCAGTTTATCAAGCCTGAAAACCACACTCCGTATTTGATTCCTGCAGGTCAAGCTGCTGTGACAGATAGTGCTGGTAAAGTGATTGCAGATTATTCTGGCGCCTTCAAGCATGGATGGGGTGGTGTACTGGGTGGAGCTGCCATTGTATTCTTTGCATTCATTGGTTTTGATGCAGTTTCAACTGCTGCACAAGAAGCAAAAAATCCAAAAAGAGACATGCCAATTGGTATCTTAGGCTCTTTGGTGGTATGTACAATATTGTATATTTTATTTGGCCACGTGTTAACAGGTGTTGCCCCTTGGACGGATTTCGTAGATCCAGAAAAAGGAAGAGAAGCATCTGTTGCTTACGCTATTTCGACTTATATGACTGGATATGGCTGGCTAGCGACTGCAGTGACAGTGGCGATTTTAGCAGGTTTCTCATCTGTGATTTTAGTGATGTTGATGGGACAAAGCCGTATTTTTTATTCTATGAGTAAGGATGGTTTATTGCCAAAAGCATTTGGCGATTTGCACCCTAAATACCAAACTCCGTATAAATCTAACTGGATCCTATTTGTATTTGTGGGTTTATTTGCTGCTTTCGTACCAGGAAGTGTTGCAGGTGATTTAACAAGTTTTGGAACCCTATTTGCTTTCGTATTGGTAAGCTTAGGTATTTGGATCTTAAGACGTAAATCACCAGAAATGGAGCGTCCTTTCAAAACACCGTTGGTGCCATTGGTACCAATTTTAGGTGCAGTGATTTGCTTAGCGATGATTTTTGCGCTAGACATGCAAACACTTAAGGTTGCCTTTTTATGGATGATCCTAGGCTTATTTGTGTACTTCTTATATAGTAAGAAGACAAGTAAATTGAATAAATAACCCGATTATAGATAAATTAAAATAGTCCCGACTTTCGGGACTATTTTTTTTGTGTTATTTTTACAGACTTAAAAGAACAATTATGGGAAGGATATTTGAAGTAAGAAAAGCAACCATGTTTAAACGCTTTGATCGAATGGCAAAGCAGTTTACCCGCATAGGTAAAGAAATTGTGATTGCCGTAAAAGCATCAGGCCCTAACCCAGATGATAACCCTGCTTTAAGAAGATGTTACCAGAATGCAAGAAGTGTGGGCATGCCTAAGGACCGTGTAGAAGCAGCCATTAAAAGGGCTATGGGTAAAGACACTTCTAACTACGAAGAAATTTTATACGAAGGCTATGCGCCACATGGTGTTGCTTTGTTAGTAGAAACAGCAACGGACAATCATGTAAGAACTGTTGCCAATGTTAAGAGTCATTTTAATAAAGGCAATGGTGCGATGGGAAATAGTGGCAGCGTAAGTTTTCAATTTAAAAAAATGGGTGTGTTTAAATTAAACCCAGATGGATTGGTCATGGATGATTTGGAATTAGAATTGATTGACCATGGTTTAGATGAATTAGGAGAAAGTAATGACGACAATGACAACCCTATCATTGTTTTAAGATGTGCGTTTACCGACTTTGGTAACTTACAAAAAGCATTAGAGGAAAAAAATATCACTGCTATTTCTGCTGAATTAGAGTGGATCCCAAGCACCACTGTTCCAGTAACAGATGAACAAGCAGAAGATATTAGTAAGTTAATTGAAAGGTTAGAAGAAGATGAAGATGTGAACAAGGTATTCCATAACATGGGATAAAACCAACCACTACGAAAACTACCATCACGATATTATGTTTTATTTTTGCACAGACTATTGCTGCGCAAAAATTGAATTCAAAGAATGCAAAGGAATATTGGAAGACCGAAAGAAATCCAACAACAGCACAAACGGCTATTTTAAAAGGGGCCTATACCATACAAAATAAAGTTGCAGCAAACTATTATACAACGCAAACAGGTTTTTTCTGCAATCAAGAGCGCGCCTTGGAAAAGAAAATTAAAATTCCTTTAAGATTTAGATTGGGTTCTTTAAGCTACACGGAACAATTAGAAGGCTATTGAATCAATGAAAGAAGTATTTATTCTGCAATCATCTCTTTCACTACCTGAATAATTTCTTCGGTATTTGGTTTGGAGAAATAATCTCCATCACTTGCATAAGCAGGACGATGTGCTTTAGCAGATAAAGTCCTCGCACTTGCATCTAACCATTTATATCCACCCTGCCCTTCAATTACTTGCTGATACATATACGCAGTAGCACCTCCAGGTACATCTTCGTCCACAAATAAAATTCGATTGGTCTTTTTAAGTGAAGCAACTATCTGATGATTGATATCAAATGGTAAAAGCGTTTGCACATCTATCACTTCACAATCAATACCCAATGCTGCTAATCGTACCGCTGCATCTTCCACGATTCTTAATGTAGAACCATAAGACACAATGGTGATGTCCTCTCCAGCTCTTATCATTTCAGGCATACCCAATGGAACAGTGAACTCGTTGATATTGGATGGGACTGTTTCTTTTAATCGATAGCCATTTAAGCATTCTATTAAAATTGCAGGATCATTGGCTTTTAATAATGTATTGTACATGCCTACTGCTTGCACCATATTTCTTGGCACACAAACATACATACCTCTTAATGCATGCACAATCATGCCCATGGGTGAGCCACTATGGAAGATCCCTTCTAATCGATGTCCTCTTGTTCTAATAATCACAGGACTACTTTGTCTTCCAACAGATCGGTAATGTAAAGTGGACACATCGTCGCTTAATGTTTGTATGCCAAACATTAAATAATCTAAGTATTGAATTTCTGCAATTGGTCTTAGTCCTCTCATGGCTAAGCCATGTGCTTGTCCCATGATGGTTTGCTCTCTGATACCTGTATCAAAAATTCTATTCACACCATACTTGGATTGTAGTCCAGCAAAGCCTTGATTCACGTCTCCAATGTTTCCTAAGTCTTCGCCAAAGGCGACCACTTTAGGATTGTTGGCAAACAAATGATCAAAATATTGATTCAATACTTCATACCCATTGATTTGTTTTGGATTTGCCTCCATGACTGCTGGAACCACTGGCACATTCAATGCACTCTTTGGTCCTTCGTTGTATAAATACTTGCTATAAAAAGGTGCTTGTTCTTGATGATAGTCCGCTAATAATTGACTGATTGCTTTTGCATTAGGATGCTGTGGCATTTGCTCCAAAACGATATTTAAAACTCTAAAAAGATCTCTCTTTAAGGGCTCTTTGTTGGATACCAATTCTTGCATCAAATGGTACAATGGCGCATCTTGTTGTAATCCAGAAAATACCAAATCAGCTGCTACTTGAATTTTTGATTTGATTGGTAAAATATACTGATCCCATGAAGCTTGTTTTTGATCTCGAACATCTTGCTTCACTTGGGATTCTAAAAGATCCAATGATTCAGCAGTAGCTAGTTCATTTAAAATCAACCAAGCGCGCATTTGTTTATTACAATCCCAATTTCTTTCCCATTCTAATCTTTCTGCAGTTTTATACCTTTCGTGGCTTCCGCTTGTTGAATGACCTTGAGGCTGTGTACATTCTTTTACATGAAACACAACAGGTGTATGGGTTGTACGTGTATAAGAAATCCCTTCTTCAAAGGTTTCACAAAGTGCAGCATAATCCCATCCATTCACTGTGAATATTTTGATGCCATTGGTGCCTGGTTTTTTTTCAAATCCAGCCAATGCTTCTGATATAGATCCTTTGGTCGTTTGTAATTCGATTGGAACAGAAATTCCATACCCGTCGTCATAGACAATGACTGCTAATGGTACTTGTAATACTCCTGCAGCATTGATCGTTTCCCAAAAATGTCCTTCAGATGTACTTGCGTCTCCTATCGTACAAAAACAAACTTCATTTCCTTGATTCGTCAAACCTTCAAATGCAGGTTCCCGATTCGCATTTCTAAAAAATTTAGAGGCGAAAGCCAAGCCAAGTCCCCTCACCATTTGTCCTGCAGTGGGTGCAATATCTGCAGATACATTATACGTATCGGCAAGTGGCAACCAGTCACCTTTATCATTGACAAAAGGGGTACTAAAATGCGAGTTCATGTTTCGACCACCACTGTATGGATCGTTTTCTACGTCTGCATATAATTGTGCAAAATAATCTACAACATTTGATAAGCCTAGCGCAAACATTAAAGTTTGATCACGATAATAACCACTTCTAAAATCACCTTTTTGAAAAAATTTTGCAAGTGCAACCTGAGCAATTTCTTTGCCATCGCCGAAGATGCCAAATTTGGCCTTCCCTGTCAATACCTCACGTCTACCCAGCAAACTCACTTCTCTACTTGCAAGTGCAGTTCGGTAGTCCTCTAATACAGTTTTTTGAAATGCTTCAAACGAAAGCATGTCCTGATTAGATACAGCTTCTAAATTGGATTCCATTTGACAAAAATAGGGGTAAAATGCAATAAAAATCAAGAAACACATAAAAACAGATAATTACCAAAATTTCAATAATTTAGAGCAGGATTTAATCAGCCAAGGCTTCAATTTTGATCCATTGGCATAACCAAACACAATTAAAATTATACCCATATGAAGTTCATTCTCACCCTTAGCTTTTCTCTTGCCGCCTTATTTTGTGCTGCTCAATCGGGTGTTAAATTTGACAAAGCATCCCATAATTTTGGGAAAATTTCAAAAGGCGTTAACAAATCTGTCATCTTCACTTACACCAATGCCGATGCGAGGCCTGCAGTAATAGAATTTGCCAATGCAGAATGTGGATGCACCCAACCAGAATACGACCAGAAGCCTATTTTAAAAGGGCAAAAAGGAACCATCAAAATTACCTATACTGCGCCTGCAGTTGGTGCATTCAGAAAAAAAGTCAATATAAAATTTGCTGGTCAAAAATTACCTGCCGAATTGACCATTGAAGGCGAAGTGATAAAATAAAAAAAATAAAAGCTACAAAAAAGGGGGATCGTTTGCACGATCCCCCTTTTTTTATAAGACTCAAAAGAGACTCAATTATTTAGCCCACCACATTTTACCATAGTTATCATCTGTTCCACCTAAAATTGCAACAGCAGCTTTATAATTGGTTGGGTTTAAAGATGCTTCTGTTGGGGCATAACCTAAACGGAAAGGAATACCTCTTGAATCCACTCTATCAACTGCAGCAGTTAATACAGGGAATCCAGTTCTTCTCCAATCACACCAAACCTCCCAAGAACTTAAGTAGTTATGTACCCACTTCTCAGTTAAAATTTGCTTATGTGCAGTTGCACTTGTATACTTTACATCTGCATTAGCGATGTAAGCATCATACTTTGCAGCATTATACACACCGTACATTTCCCAAGAAGCTTTGATTGCTGCTTTGTACTTTGTTTCCGCTTCTGTATCACCACCTGTTATATATCCTAATTTAGCAGCTTCAGCTTGTAAGAATAAAACTTCAGCATAGTTGAAGATAGACAATGGAGAACCTTGACTTCTGAAAAAGGTTCCAATACGGCTAAAAGCAGCAGGAATATTTACAGCAGCATTTCTGCCATATGGTAAACCTTTTACAACACCACTTGCTAATACTTCACCAAAAATTGGTAAACGTGGGTCAGCTTTTGGCTCCATATAATCAGTCATTGTTTTGCTAATAGCATAATCGTTACGATTACTAACTGAATAGTTATCATACCAAGGATTAAAGTTCAGAGGATCCCCAGTTATAAACTTGTACATGATATTTTGTGCGTTACTAGTAATTACACCAGCAGCAATCGCAGCAGCATATTCAGTTTTACCTTTTGTAGGATTCACTTTTGATAATCTAACAGACATAGCTAAACGAGTGGTATTCGCAAAACGCTTCCAAGCAGCCATGTCTCCAGCAAAGATCACATCTCCAACAACACCAGCTTCGCTTTCTTTAATTTGAGCAACAGCCTCAGTTAATTCTTTAAATAAATCTGTATAGATAGATTCTTGAGAATCATACTTTGGAGAATATGCAGCACTACCTTTCAATGCTTCAGAATAAGGGATATCACCCCAGATATCTGTCATTCTTAAAAAGTAAAACGCCTTCATGATTCTTGCTGCAGCAATTTGGTTGGCTTTAGAACCATTCCCAATTGTTGTAGAAGAACCTGCATTGTTATAGTTAATAATTGTCTGTAAATCATACAATGGACCAGTATACCATGAACCAAAACTTGCGTTACGGTCACTATACAATGAAGAAGCGGGATAAGGTCCTTCAGATAAATGTTGTACATATAAGTTAGCTAATCTGTTATTGTACATAACAGATTTCATCGCTTGCTGAGAATTAGTAAGCAATGCACTTGTAGATGCTTGTGTAAGAAGTGTTGGAGACACGTTGGTATCACCAAACTTATTACAACTCTGCATTGTAGCCAGGACTACGATAAGAATTAATATTTTTTTCATCATTATTATTTTTAAAAGTTTTGTACTAATTATGCATTAGAACGTTACACGTAAGTTAACTCCAAGTTGGCGTGTAGAAGAAAGCTGTCCGCCTTCTCTATAGAACACTTCTAACTCAGATGGATCAATACCCCATTGCTTTGTTGTAGCCCAGATCAACCATGCATTTTGCACGATAAATCCAAGATTTGCAGTTTTAGCAAATGGTACTTTTTTCAACATAGAAGTTGGAAAATTATATCCTAATCTTACTTCACGTAATTTAATATATGATGCATCTAATAATACATTGCTAGCGTCACGTTGACGTGCAGTGTACCAGTAAGCACGAGCAGAAATATATCTATTGTTCTCTTTTCCTGCCAAGGCGCCATTTGCAAAAATACCTGGGATACGAATACCACCATTACCAGCATTACCGGTAGCAGTTGCATAAGTTCCTGGATAATCTCTCCAATCGAAACCTTTATCATTTATACCAACTGTTTCTTGAGACAAACCAGCACCAGTGTTAAAGTTTCTAGTTTCAGAATAGAATAAACCTCCACTTTGGAAGTCGATAGAGAATGCTAAATCAATATTCTTATAACGGAATGTATTGAATAAACCTCCAGTCCATTTTGGTAATACTGTACCAATTTCTTGGTTGATATCATACAAAGGTTGACCAGTAGCATCAATTAAATTTTGTCCAGTAGCTGGATCTTTTCTCCACTTTCTACCATAATAAGTACCCCATTGACCACCAACTCTATGCTCTAGTCGAGTATCATATCTGTTAGTAGCATACAAGTAAGTATTGATACCAGGCGCTAACTCTTTAATTTCGTTTTGATTCTTAGCCCAGTTAATACTAGTTTCCCAAACGAAGTTCTTTGTTTCAACTGGCTTACCATTGATTGAAACCTCAATACCCTGACTTACGATGTTACCAGCGTTGATCTGAGCTGTTGAGAATCCACTTCCAGGAGATACATCTACACCTAAGATTTGGTCTGTGTTGTTGTTTTGGTAAACAGTCACATCAAATCCAATCTTTCTAAATAATTTCAACTCTAAACCAACCTCGTAAGCCTTTGTTAAAGCAGGACGGATACCGCCTCCTTTAAATTGGTTACCGATTGTTACAGAAGCATTACTTCCGTAGAAATTTCCATTATTGATTGCTAAATCTAAAGAGTGTGCTCCTAAATCAGAACCCACGCTCGCATAAGAAGCACGTAATTTACCATAGCTCAACCAATTTGTTTTCAAGAACTCTGTGAAAATGAAACTTGAACTCACAGAAGGGTACAAATAAGAATTATTTTCTACTGGCAAAGCAGATGACCAATCATTACGAATGGTTCCCTCTACATATAAGAAGTCTCTATAACCAAAAGAAGCTTTACCATAAACAGAGTTTACAATCTTCTTCTCATAGCTTCTAGAAAAACTTGGACGAGAAACTGAAGCTGCAATATCAAAATAGTTAGGAGAACTCAATCCACCTTGAGTAGCTAAAGACATCTGACTGTAGCTATTTCTTCTAATATTACCTCCTGCTAATCCATCAAAAGAGAAATCACCAAACTTGTTTTTATAAACGATGTTTGTTTCATAGTTCATCTCTTTATATTGGTTTTGCAATTGAGTATAATATGGCAATGTCAAAGAACCATTTGCCATTCTTGCATCATTCTCATTGGAATAAGTATTCATTCTTGCGTTTGACTGAACACTTAAATGACTATTGATTTTATAGTTTAAACCTACATTACCAACAATTCTATTATTCTTTTGAGTTTTAAAATTTTCTGCTACAACAAAATAAGGGTTATCCCAATATTGAGGAATACCATAGGTTGCAAAATCACCTGTTGCATTAGGGTCACCAATGTTCCAAGAGTTTACACTTCCATCTGGCTCACGATATTGTTTCATACGATCCAAATCCAATTGTCTTTGAAACCATTGGTTGAAGTTTTGTGTTACGTTTAATCCAGTTAAATCGTATCCTTCAGTAGGTGCTCCTTTTGTATAAGAAGTCGTATAAGTGATATCAGTTGAAATTGTCAATTTTTTACCAACATCAAATGAACCGTTCACACTTAATTGGTGTTGGTCTCTATTTGCATTAGGCACCACCAATGTTCTTTGCTGGTTACCATATGTTAATCTAATGTTATGAGATTCACCACCAGAAGTGAATGCCACAGAATTATTCAAATTCAAACCTGTTTGGAAGAAGTTCTTTACGTTATTTGGTTGTGCAACCATTGGTGTTAATTTTCCAAATTCAGCACCAGGATACCAGCTCCAATAAGCACGGTATTGATTACCATCAATCTTAGGTCCCCAGCTCTCATCCGCACCATACTCCAACATTCTTTGACCTTGGAACGCAGACCAAGATGCAGGATGTGCAGCAGGATCGTAATTAAAGATATAGTAACCTTGGTCATCTAAATAACCAGCTCCCAAAGAGTTTTTATTGGTATAAGATGAAGAATAACCACCTGCGTATTGATTTTGGTATGGAGGTAACAATGCAATATTTTCAAATGTTGCACCTAAATTTAATTCAACACCACTGTACTTTTTACGAGTCCCTTTTTTTGTAGTGATTACAACGGCTCCGTTAGCAGCACGTTGACCATACAATGCAGTTGCAGCTGGACCTTTTAATACAGATAAGTTTTCAACGTTGTCCATTAAAACAGCTGATTGATTGGTAATGGTTCCATCAACAACAAATATCGGCTCCTGTGGTCCTAAACCAGTAACACCACGGATTAAGATACTACCATTGTCAAAAGCAGAACTTGGAGATCCTACCAATTGCACACCAGCAACTTTTCCTGCCAAAGCAGTACTTACGTCAGTTGATTTAGCAATAGTTAGGTTTTCACCCTTTACCTCTTGCACAGCATATCCGAGGGCTTTTTTCTCTCTTTTAACACCCAAGGCAGTTACGATAACTTCGGTTAAATTATCTACTGTTTCTAGTAAAGTAATACTGCTTGCTTTTGCAGCAGGTACTTCTAAGTTTGCAAAACCTGTAGCAGAAACCTGCAAAACAGCATTTTGTTTAACTGTGAGAGAGAAAACGCCATTCGCATCTGCCTTAGTAGCATTGCTTGTGCCTTTTTCTTTTACTGTAGCGGCTTCTACTGGTGCACCTTTGGCATCAGTGATCTTTCCATTTACAGTTGTAGTTTGAGCTAGTGCAATGTTCAAAGAAAAGAACATAGCTAGCATCAGGTACAAAATTTTTTTCATTTGCTTTTTGTTTTACTTAAGCCTTCAAGTTATGAAAAAAATCTAAACATCCTTAACAAAAACTTAACACTGAACATAGTTTCCTGCTATTTTGTAGAATAAAATAGATATTAACGCGCCTATTAGTGTTATATACATTATATTAATTTTATATTTATATAAAAATAATTTATAAGTTTCCTTTATAATGGGCATAAAAAAAAGTGAATCTTAAGTAGATCCACTTTTTAAATAGTGTTCAGTCTATATAGCCGGATGCATCAACTACCTCTTGATCCACCTGTTTTAATTGGTTTTTTACTTGCACCAGAAGATTTGGTGCTTGCCTTTGCGATAAATTTTGAACTACCCCCTGCTTGCACATTGGTTTTTGCGCTTGAGGCTGTTTTTTTATCGGCTATTTTTTTATTGATTGCGAATCCCATATGCTTTGTATTAGACCCAAAAATAGCATTAATATTTTATTTAGCCATTAAAAAGGGCTGAATCAGGCTTTACTTTCTGACTAATGTATAAGATTCCCTAATTAATGTTTGAACCAGGGATGGACTTAGTCTTGTATTTAAAACCAGGGTATTCCAATGCTTTTTATTCATATGAAAACCTGGTAAGATATTATCGGGATAGGCTTCTCTTAATTCTATGGATGTATCTGGGTCCGTCTTGATATTGATTCTTGGAGGGATATCATCCAAAGAAATGAGTAAGAACATTTTTCCTTTGATCTTATACACTAAATTTTCAGGACCAAATGGCTGGCATTCTTCGACATCGTCAAAGCTTAAGCAAAAATCTCTTACCCACTCTACATGCATCTTTCAGTAGTTGATTGAAACGAAAATTAAATTCTTAAAAGCCCTGCTTTATGCAATGCGTTGATTGGTTTATTATCCCAAAACAAATCAAAGTCTTCTAAACCTGCAGCCAAATAACCTGCCTTAATATCGGCCAAAGCCATGCCAGTAGACGCATCTACATGGATGGTTGACAATAAATGCATAAACCATTTTCCTTTCTCCGGATCGACATGAATTGAGATCGTATTTTTATTGGTTTCAAAACGCAGGTTCATCTCTTCCCATTTGCTACCCTTTTTTGTTCGTTGTACAATTGTTGAAGTGGGCATTAACCCTGTCCAAATGGCTTTATAGTTATTAGGACCAATCTCTACCGCATCCAACTGAGTTTGAATATAATTGGGCGCAATACTTGTTTTTGGAATTTTAAATTCAAACCATTTTTGCAATGGGAATTCAAAACAAGCACCATGCATATAATTGAGGATGGCCTTTTTTAAACCATATCCAAAAATTTCATGGTTGGCTCCAGAAGCATCAATATGTGCAATATCATTGTTTGCAAAACTGCCTATGGTTTCTGAAACTTTTTTGACTTTATAATTTTCTGGCGCTAATCCCACAGGGCTATGCGCCGTCATGGTAAATAAATGCCAGAAGGCAGATTTTAAAACCCCGGTTTCAAATAATTGACGCACCATCTCTAAGGCGTCCACTGTTTCTTGTACTGTTTGAGTAGGGAAACCATACATTAAATAAGCATGTACCATGATCCCCGCGTCATTAAAATGTTTGCTTACGCGCGCAACCTGTGCCACTGTAATACCTTTTTGAATGAGTTCAAGTAATCTATCCGATGCCACTTCTAATCCTCCACTCACTGCAATGCATCCAGAAGCTTTTAATAAAATACATAGATCCTGTGTAAAGCTTTTTTCAAAACGCACATTGGCCCACCAGCTTACAACTAGTTTACGTTTTATAATTTCAATTGCCAATGCTTTCATCAATGCAGGTGGCGCAGCTTCGTCTACAAAATGAAAACCGTTTTGGCCTGTTTGCGCAATCATCAATTCCATCCTATCAGCTAATAAACTGGCAGTAGCTGGTTCATAGGTCTTGATATAATCTAATGAAATATCACAAAAAGTACATTTTCCCCAATAACATCCGTGGGCCATGGTTAATTTATTCCATCTTCCATCGCTCCATAAACTATGCATTGGATTCACCAACTCAATCACAGAAATGTATTGATTCAACCATAAACCATCATAGTCTGGTGTACCTAACTGATGTTGTTTATAATCAGGCTGGATGGACTCATTGATATAAGTAACCACCCCGTTGAGTAAAGTGAAACAACGCTTTAAATCCTGTACTTGTATTTTACCATCAATGTGATGAATCAATAATTCAATAGGTGTTTCTCCATCATCCAATGTGATAAAATCATAAAATTCAAACACCCTTGGATCCGACAGTGAACGCAATTCGGTATTGGCAAAGCCACCACCCATCGCTACTTTAATCGTTGGATGATGTTGCTTAATCCACTGACCACATCTTAAAGAAGTATACAAATTACCAGGGAAAGGCACCGATATACAAACCAATTTAGGTTGTACTTTTTGGATATGTTGTTCTAATATCTCTAATAAAATCGTATCTAAATAAGTCACTGGCGCATTTAAAGCCGCATATAATTCGTCAAATGTATTGGCAGATCTTCCCAAACTTTCGGCGTACCTGCTAAAACCAAAATGAGGATCAATGGTCTCTTTAATTAAATTACCCAAATCCTCTAAATACATGGTGGCAATATGTTTGGCCTTATCCTGCTTTCCCATGGCACCAAATGCCCAATCTAAATCATCCATTTGATCAAATGCATCCCCTTCTGGCAAAAAAGTTCTTGAAGATATAAGGTGTGCAATGGTATCTAACTTACCCTGTAAGAATAAAATCACCTGATCGATGGTGTTGATATAATTATTTTCTAGTGCAAGTATCCGTTGACAGTTTGGACTAAGCTCCCATTCTTTAGATTTGATGGCTTTAAATAATTTTGTAAGCCCTTCTTTGTTAAACATAGCCAATGTGACCTCTATCCCTAGATCTGCTTGAACACTTGGAATCCCCTTGGTATTTAAAAACCCTTTGATATAAGCCGTTGCAGGGTATGGCGTATTTAACTGTGTAAAAGGAGGTGTAATTAAAAATACGGGAGATTGCATATGCTTACTTTACCGTCTTCATTTGAATGATATCAACAATGAAAGCAAATGCCATTGAAAAATAAATATAGCCTTTAGGTATCTCTAAATGAAAGCCCTCAGCAATCAAAGTAATACCAATCATCATTAAAAAACTTAGTGCTAATATTTTAAAGGATGGATGTTTTTTAATAAAAAAACTAATTGGCTGTGAAGCAAAAACCATGATCACCACAGCCACTATAACGGATGTGTACATGACCCAAAGTTCCTGTGCCATTCCTATTGCAGTAATAATTGAATCAATTGAGAAAACTAGGTCTAATAGAATGACCTCTAATAAAAGTCTTTTAAAACTACTGGGTTTAGGAACATTAGGTTCCCCAGTATGATTAGCAATTTCTGTTTTATGGTAAATCTCAACTGTGCTTTTATAAATTAAAAAAATACCACCCGCAATTAATATCAAGCCTTTGCCAGAAAATTTGATATCAAATAAGGTAAATAAATTTTGATCTAATTTTAAAATCCAAGAAATCAAGGTTAACAAAATCAATCGCATGACCATGGCTAAACCTAGTCCCCAATACCTTAATTTATTTCTTTGACTATCTGGTAATTTATCGGATAGAATGGAAATAAAAATGACATTGTCAATGCCTAAAATAACTTCTAAAGAAATTAAGGAGATTAATGGAATGATTGCATCTAGCATAACTGTATATTAGTCTTACAAATATAAGTTGGATCTGTAGGATAATGAAATAAAACCCTAAATTGGATATTCTACGTCATAGCTGGTATAAAACTCGCAGATTCTAGAGCTTAAACTAGTATTTGTGGATTTTACTATTTTGCTTAAATTTATATCAACTAATAGATTAACAATAAATTGAAATAAAATGCAATTTTTAATTTTATTTTCTTGGTTCACCTTCTTTATAGGACTTTTATCTCCATCTAAGTTGAATACAAGTCAAAATGCGGATACGACCCCAAAGTTTAAATTAATTCCCGCACCAAAAATTACATTCAATTCTTTTGTTGATTGTAATATGGCAGAAGTTTGGATAGGCGATACCTTTAGAATCTTCCCTGGCAAATATGGCGAAGACCCATTATGGGGTTACGCAAAAGATTTAAAGTATTCAGATGGAGAAAATGCAGAAGTTGTTTTTAAAAATCCTGCTAGTAAGTTTTTCAATCCTAAGATGCCAAGCAACGTACCCATAGGCCAGAAAGGATTGCATGGTGCTGTATGGTTTGAAACTGTTTACCAAGATTCAAAAGATATGAGTGGTAAAACATTGTATGGAATTTATCATAACGAAAATTATCCTAGCACTTTGCCATACGATTATATTAGCAAAGAAGGATACAAAAATATACGTTGGCCGCAGGGTTTAACTGGTCCAGAAAGTCCTGCAGCTGTTTGCAGAATTGGCGTGATGAAGTCGGTAGATGGTGGTAAAAGCTGGGATAACAGAGGTATTTTTATTGAGGATTATGATCCAAGGATGATTCGAAAACCATTTAATACATCTAATACATTTGCTGGTGGCGTTGGCGATCCGTCTGCAGTTGCAAGTGGCGATTATCTTTATTTATTTTATGGAGAGTATGGTTATCCTGGCGTGTATGATGAAAAAACTTATAAGGTACAAAAAGAGTGGAGTGGTCAATGTATAAGTATCGCACGTATCGCTTTGAAAGATCTAGACAATCCAGTTGGAAAAGCAAAAAGATGGGATGGCAAATCTTTCTCGATTGCTTATGATAGTTATGGGGTACCAGTTCGATCATTACAAATTCCAATCAATGAAGGAGGCGGTGGCGCTTCATCACCAACAGGTGGATTTCATTGGGGACCATCGGTTAGTTGGAATACTTATTTGAATTGTTGGGTGATGATGATGGGCAAAGTAGAAGGAAAATCATGGCAAGGAGATAAAATCTATATCTCCTTTAATAAACATAAAGACTTAGGTGCTGGAAACAATAGCCAAGATTGGTCAAAACCTGAATTGGTTTTTCAGAAACCAGGATATATTTTATGGTACCCTTCCTTACAACCATTAAATGACCCGAATGATATCAAAGAAAGATACACTTCTGTAAAACTTGGAAAGCGTGCACGTTTTTTTGTTAAAAGAATAAAACCAGGCGACGACGAATATGCCTCAGAGCATTTTATTGAATTTGAAAAGTAATTATATTACTTAGTGTCATCATAGCCGAACTTTTGATTCAAAGCAAATACTGCTTCTGCAGAAAAGTCGTTTTTATGAATTAACTCAAGTTGTCCATTGATCAACCCTTTTTTGGTAGGCAATAATTTAACATTATGCTCAAAAATAGCATTGGCCTCTTCTTGATCCGATTTTCCAATTTCATTGATAGCGGTTACTACATCTTCCATCTGACGAATGACAGATAAGATTTGATTTGGAATCCAAGATGTAATTGGCGTGCCTCCAGTCGCCATGGCGTATTTGGTATTTGCCATAATATATTTTTGAACAAACTGCCAATGTCCATTTCTAAAATGATAAATCTCTTCTAAAATCCCTAATAAATAACAAAGCCCAGTAACATCTTTGTTTTCAACTAATTTACCCATCAAGCCCTTTGGATGCAAGGTTTTCATTGAATTTTCAAGATCTTTGAAAAAGTCTTGCACGCAGGTTGGACGGTACAGTCTAAGATCCAATAAATATTTTGTGAGTTCATTTTGAGGATAATAAAAAATCACCCCAGAAAAAATATCCTGCATAGGAATAATATCGTCCTGTGCCCCCGTTTGACCTCTAAATGCTTTTGGCTCATCCCACACATTTTCATACACCACCCCATCTCCAAATAATTCGGTATTGCCTTTAACACCCATTATAAAAATTCTAAAATCATTGTATCGTTGCCATCTAGAAGCCTTCCACATTTCTTTTCTGCGATCATTCATTTGCTTCATCGTGGACCAATTCTTTTCTAGCAAATCACCAACTGATTTTGCTCCACCATCCAAGGCTTGAATAGTCTGCATCACAGTCCCAACTAGGTTGGCAGAAAACCGATTGATATCTACGTGCAACATAATAAAACCAACCTCATCGGGTTGTCCAGAAAAACGGTTACACATGGTGATATTTTCCCAATTCAAGTCGCCGGCTTCGTCTAGCTTTTGGTAATTACCTAATGAATAGGCATAATGGTAATCTAGCCAAGCAAACACATTTAACTTATCAGCAACTTTACAAAAAGGCTGTGCAATATTTGCAGGTAAAAAATTTCTTGCTTTTCCATACTTCCCGTCTTTTCTAAATTGTTGGAAAGAAGGCTCTAATAAATAAGCAGAAGCTAAAAAACTATAGGATCTAAATAAGGCTTGTAAAACAAAAATGTCTTCCTCTTTTTCAACGGCAGCCAAATGATTTTGAATCGCTAAAGTAGGTGCGACAATCCCATCTTCCGTATTTAAATACCCAAACTCAGATTCATTTAACACAACAGGCATATTATCCAATACAGCTTGCAAGTCCGCATACATAATAGGCAATTTTACCATCGGCGCTTTTACTGGAAGAAATCCATGCGCTGCACTCACATCAAAAAAACCATCACTGTAATTGGATAAAATAGACATAATTTTTTATTTAAAATTGAATGAAGTTGACGCTCAAATTAAGAAATTTTTTGGAAAAGGAATGTATTAAAATACATCTAAATCCGACCCATTTACTACGACGCCTTTATACTTAGACTGCACCTCATCCAACAAACTTTGCAATGTGGTACCAAAAGTTAGTTGATGATTCAGAACGAGTAGTTTTGGCTTTACTTGATTGGCAATATCGGCTAATTGGTAAGTAGAAGTATGGAATGTGGAATGATAATCCTGCCATCTTTGCGTACGTTTTTTTAATCCAGCATCGGAATACACTTCGTGTACTAAAATATCACAATCCTTTGCAAATTTTATTAAGTTTTCACTATAAGTGCAATCCCCTGAGATGACAATTTTTTTATCTTTTGTTTGAAACACAAAGCCAAATGCATGATTCCATTGACCATGCTTCACCTTAAATGCAGTTACTGTTAAATTACTATCCTTATATATTTCCCCTTCTTTAATTTCTTGGGTATGAACTTGATAAGCAATCGCATCTCCTTTTTCCAAGCCATTGATTCTGATGGCTATATCTTCTTTATAAGCACGCATTAAATCAGCTGTCATTTTTTTTGTGCCAACAGGTCCATAAATACTGATAGGCGCATTGCGATCTAAAACAGCAGGCGTTAAAATGATATCGACCAAACCAATGGTATGATCGGAATGTAAATGTGTAATGAATAAAGTTTTTAATTGTGCCGCCTCCAATGAGGGAAACCCAAGTTCTTTTGCTTGCGCTGCCCTTCTTACCACACCTGGACCAGCGTCCACGATATAGGAGGTATTGTTGACCACAATCGCCAATGAGGGACCAGATTTTGCAGGATCTGCAAAGGGGCTGCCCGTTCCTAATAACACTAATTTAGTGTCTATATTTTGAGCATTTAAAAAGCTACAAGCCCCTATTAATAGGATTGCGGTGAATGTGTATTTTTTTATTACTGTTATCATGAATGACCTTAAAAATAGGTATTTAAATATAGTAAGAATTTGCGAGTTGCTATAAATGAATTAGATTTAGAAACAACATTACAACTATGAAAAATATTATTACCTTGTTTTGTATTCTTTTTACAAATGCCCTGTTCGCGCAAAACAGTTTGGATCTTAGTTATTTATCCTCTGGAGGAAAGCTTAAGCCGCTTCAGGCCATTATGGATATTAGACACTACGATATCAACTTGGATGTCAATATTGAGCAAAGAACGATTCAGGGAAACACCATTGTCACCCTCAATTTATCTAAGCAAACTGATACTATTTTATTGGACTTGGTGCACTTATTAAAAGTGACAAAAGTATTGGTCAATAAAAAGGAAGTTCGTTTCGAACAAATGGATGATAAAATATTTATTACTTCTAATGCTGGCTTTAATGTAGGTAAGCAATTGGTAGCTATTCATTACGGAGGCGCTCCACCAGTTGCAGTGAGGCCGCCTTGGTTAGGAGGATTTACATGGGCAAAAGACAGCATAGGCAACGATTGGGTTTCAATTAATATTCAAAAAGAAGGGGGCAGAATGTATTTCCCCTGCAAGGATCACCCAAGTGACGAGCCTAATGAAGGCGTTGACATGCACATCACCGTACCTAAGGGTTTAGTCGTAGCTGGTCCTGGATTATTACAAAAAACAACTATCAAAAATAATAAAGCAACCTATTTCTGGAAAACCAATTATACCATTAGTAATTATTGTGTGGTATTCAATATTGGTAAATATAAAGTGGCAAAAGATACTTATACCACCATCAATGGTAATATCGTTCCAATTGAATTTTATGTATTGGAAGAAGATACGATGCATGCAAAAAAATTAATTGAAACTAAAATTAGAGATTCAAAAATTTTAGAAAAATATTTTGGGGAGTACCCTTGGTATAAGGAAAAAATTGGCATAGCAGAAGTACCTAATTCAGGGATGGAGCATCAAACCATGATTACCTTTAACAATAAGTTTGAATACCGTACTATAGGAGGTCATGCCTATTCCGATAACTTGTTTCATGAATACGCACATGAGTGGTGGGCTAACAAAGTAACCAATAAAGACTGGGCGCATATGTGGATACAGGAAGGCATTGGTACTTATGCCGAAGCCCTTGCCTACTATGATTTAGGAGGGGAAGAAGCCTATCACGCTAAAATGGCTGCATTTAAAAAGAGTATTAAATTTAAAAAACCAATGGTAGGTGGAGAAGAATTATCCGAAGACGAAACCTATGCAGGCAACGATATTTATACAAAGGGTGCATTTTTTATGCATAGCCTGCGTTATGTAATTGGAGATCAAATATTCTTTCCAACTTTAAAAAAATTAGCTACAGATCCTCAATACACTTATGATAATTTTGTCGTCTCAAAAGATGTAGAGGAATTATTTACGAATGCAGCTGGGTATTCATTAAAACCATTTTTTGATTTCTATTTAAGAACAACTTCTACTTTAGATTTTAATGTAAAAGAAATAGGATACCAACAATATCAAATTACGCCAGCCAATTATGTGATGGACCTGCCTGTTGATCTGATGCTGAACAATAAAATAGAAAAGAAAATACTTACTAAAGAAGGATTAAAAATCACCAGTCAATACCCTCCCATCATTGATCCGAATGGGTATTATTTAAAGAAAGTGTTTATGCAATAGCTGAAAACTTGTTGCATAAAAAAGGACTTACAATTGAATGTAAGTCCTTTTTTATGATATAGCGTCGGCTATTGAATCATCGTTTTTAATTCGTTGGCGCAATAGGTCCTTTACGCATAGCTTTTCCTTGGGCTGGCCATGGAATAGGCTGTCCAGTAAGCTTATTGGTTCCTAAGTCTACTTTGTCTCTTGGGAAAGTGGCGTTGTCTTCGCAAGCCATGTAAACTAACATTGCAGTAAGCATCGCATTATTTTTTAAATCATCAAAAATGATTTTATCGTAAGTGTCTCTGTTTGTATGCCAAGTATAATTAAAGTAAGACCAGTTCAATGCGCCTAATGAAAAACCTGGTGCACCCACTGCTACAAAAGAAGCATAATCACTTCCTCCTCCACCCGGTGTGCCAGGAAAAGTTGTCTTAATAGAATCTTTCATACTACTAGGCACTGCAGCTAACCACCTTGTAATAAATTCACCCGCATATTTAAATCCTTGTCCAGAAATATTAACAATTCTACCTGTACCATTGTCCTGATTAAACAATGCTTGTAGTTTACCAACCACTTCGGGATGATCTTCTACAAATGCTCTTGAACCATTTAAGCCTTGCTCCTCACTACCCCAATGTCCCACTAAAATAGTACGCTTAGGATTTGGATAAACTAGTTTTAAAATACGCATCGCTTCCATCATCGTCAAAGTGCCTGTGCCATTATCGGTTGCACCTTGTCCCCCATCCCAAGAATCAAAATGCGCAGAAAGCATCACATATTCATCCGGCTTTTCTGTTCCTTTGATTTCTGCAATGGTATTAAAATTTGGAACAGTACCTAAATCTTTAGAATCGGTTTGAATGCTAATGATTGGATTGTCTCCAGATTCAACTAAGCGATATAAAGTGCCATAATCTTCCAAAGCAATATCAACAGTTGGAATTTTTGTAGTGTAGGCATTGAATATTTTATCTACCCCAAATCCACTTGACCAGTTATTGGTTAGGATGCCCAAAGCACCTGCTTTTTCTAAAATAATTGGAAGCATTCTTGATGAATAGCCTGTTTTGCTAATGCGTTTACGCCAAGCATCCGTCATTTCGGTGCGTTCTTTTTTTAATTTATCAAAAGACTCCTTTGTCGCAAATTGTTGCCAGTTATCATCGGGTCTTCCTGTGGGTTGATTCATAGAAATCATAACAAACTTCCCTTTCACATTAGGCAACCAATTGGCAAATGCCAACGAATCAGCTACATCAGGAATCATAACAATTTCTGCTTTAACCGCTTTCCCTTTTGTAGAAGGACTCCAAGACAATTGCGTTCCTTCTAAGCTTTTAACTCTTGGAGAAAGCATGTCGATATGCGTGATGCCGCGCTCCCAACCTTTCCACTCACCCCACTGTTCATTGCGCGCAGTAATGCCCCAACTGGTATATTTATCCACTGCCCATTCATTGGCTTTTTTCATTTGAGGTGTGCCCACAAGTCTAGGCCCAATGCCATCTAATAACTCGTGTGCCAAAACTTGCAATTGCGAGTTTTTGGTTTCTTCCTGTACTATTTTCTCGATGACTGTTTGTGCAGCTACATGATTGGCTGTAAAAACACAGATAAGGATGAAAAACTTAGTTATACATCCCGTATAACTAAAGCGAAGTTTTTGGTATGTTCTCATAGTACTAATATAAGAAAAAATCGTCAATGCATTCGTAACCATCTTATCTAAATCTATCCGGTCACCTCCATTTTGGTATAACCCATAATTGACCTGCCTAAAAGTTGCCATATAAAACCCATCCGAAACTTGATAATATAAATCAAAGACATTAGGGTTAGGCATTTTGTCGGCTTTTTCTTAAGTTTGACTAACACAATAATTACTCTACTTTATGAATAAAAGTGCTAACTATATTAGAAAGTTCTTCTGTCTGTTTGTTGGTATTGTTTTTTCAACAATGCTACATGCGCAATCAATAGATCAACTTATTAAAAAATTTAACAAATCAATTGACAGCCTTCATTCAATACATGAATTCAATGGCAATATTCTTCTAGCAAAAAATGGTGTAACTCTATATGAAAAAAGTATCGGTTTCACTGACAGCAAGACCAATCATCAACTTACTTTATCCTCTGCTTTTAATCTTGCATCCATTTCAAAAACATTCACCGCTTCATTAATTTTAATGTACGTTCAAGAGGGTCGATTGAAAGTGGATGACAATGTAAATAAGTACATTCCTACTTTCCCATATAAGAATATTACGATAAGACACTTGCTCAATCAAACACATGGCATGATTGAATATTTTGATTGGATAAATGATACCCTCAAAATAAATGATACAATAGACAATCAAAGATTATTAAGACTCATTGCTCAACATAAGCCAGCTTTAAATTCAGTCCCAGGTGAAAAATTCAATTATTGTAATACTGGCTATGCAGTTTTATCAGTGCTTCTGGAAAACATTAGTGGAATAACCTATTCGGAATTATTAAATAAGCGCATCGTACAACCATTGAGACTTAAAAATACCTATGTTCAAACCGTGCAGATGCCAATGTCACCAAAATCAAGAGTTTATGGTATGAAATTTAAAGATGGTTATTGGAATACATTTGATCTTACTTCCTTGGATGAAGTTGTTGGAGATGGAAATATTTATTCTACTGTGGGTGATCTTCTTATCTGGGATCAAGCATTAAGAAATGGCAAAATACTTATACCAGCATTATTACAGGAAGCCTATACCCCTGCTATTGTTCAAGAAAAGCCAAAAATGGTTTATGGTTTTGGTTGGATCATCAATGAGCCAGGTAAGAAGGTTTCCCATTCCGGCAGTTGGAATGGTTTTAAAAATAATATAGTTCGTGACTTGCAAAATGGATACACGCTCATTTCATTGAGTAATGGAACAGCTGGAATATCTTCATGGAAAATACATGATGAATTTGAAAAAGCAATTAGTAATTTAAATAAATAGTTTTATTATCTTTTTTACAAACAGTTTTGTAATACAAACATCGTATGATATGAAAAAAATGATTATTTTTTTAATGGTATTACCACTCATGTCCGTAGCACAGCAATTCAAATCTGAACCAATAGAAAATGGTGTTCGAATAAAATTTAATTCTCGTATTATGGGAGAAGAAAGAACAATCTGGATAAGGGTTCCAGCTTCCTATAATGAACCATCCAGTTTAACTCAAAACTACCCTGTGGTATATGTATTGGATGGCAAGTCCGCTTTTTTTCCTGTCACTGGTGTAGTTAGTTTTATGAGTGAGAAAGACCATGTGAATTATCAAATTCCTGAAATGATTATTGTAGGTGTGGATACTGAAAATAGATTTCGTGACCTAACACCTAATGCATCAACAAGACAACCTAATGGAGAAGAAGCAAAAACACCAGAACAAAAACTGATGATGCAAGGTAGTGGCGGTGGTGAGCAATTCTTAAAATTCTTGAAGGAAGAAGTATTCGCTTATATTGAAAAGCAATACAGAACAAATCCATTTCGAATTTATATTGGACATTCACTTGGAGGCTTAACTGCTACTTATACTTTTTTAAAACACCCTGAATTATTCAATGCAACGATATCAATAGACCCAAGCTTATGGTGGGATGGCGCAAAATATGTCAACGAGGCGCCAGCACTACTAAAAAACTTACCTGCAGATAAGATGCGCAAGTATTATGTAAGTGTGATAGATTCTAGTAGTTATGGAGGTAGTTTTCAATTTCATACGAATGCTATTTTTAATATTGGCAAAGCCATGGGAGCGGTCAATTCAAAAAATTTACAATACAAAGTAGATTATATACCCAACACGGATCATTCCTCTATACCAATGTTAAGTTGGTACAATGGACTGCTGTACATTTTTGATGGCTACCATAAAAGTCATTTTGATTACATGAAGGACCCCGACTTAATTGAGTCTCATTTTAAAGAAATTGAGTCAAATATTGGTCTAAAAATGAACCCGCCACTAGATATTTTTGAAATTCTTGTGCATTATCTTACTTCACCAGATAGGTACCCTGACGCAGTGAAAGCAAGAAAAGTATTGAATAAGGCATTAAAATATTATCCTACATCTTCTTACTTTAAAGATAAACTTAAAGCACTTGATGCTAAATCATAAGATATGAAACAGACCCTTTTTATAATTCTACTATTTGTTTGCCAATTGGCTGACGCACAAAATTCAATTGACAAAGTAAATAAATATCGCGCCCAACATGAGACTGCTATTTTAAAAGAATATTTTAATCTTTTGTCTATTCCCAACTATGCTTTGGATAAAGCCAATATTGATAAGAATGCACTTTTCATTGAAGCCATGTTAAAAAAGCGAGGCATTCAAACAAAATTATTAGAATCGAATACTAAAGGAAGTCCAAAGGCTGTATATGGCGAAGTCATTGTACCTGGTGCTGTACAAACCATCATATTTTATGCGCATTATGACGGTCAGCCGGTCAGTCCTGAAAAATGGCACCCTAAGCTTAAACCTTATCAACCTGTTTTATTAGATCAATCCATTGAAAAGTCTGGAAAGATCATTGCATTCCCAACTAATGGACAACCCTTTAATCCAGAATGGAGAATATCATGTAGGAGTAGTTCTGATGATAAAGCTGGGGTAATGACGATTATTAATGCATACGATGCCTTAGTGAAAACTGGGGTAAAACTAAAAAATAACATCAAGTTTTTCTTTGAGGGTGAAGAAGAAATTGGCTCATTGCATCTTGCAGAAATACTTGAGAAGCATAAAGATTTACTAGAGGCAGATTTATGGTTGATTGGAGATGGCCCTGTGCATCAATCCGGATTGCCGATGATTGATTTTGGAGTAAGAGGCGATGTAAATGTTGATTTAACTGTGTATGGCCCTAAGCGTCCTTTGCATAGTGGGCATTATGGCAATTGGGCACCTAACCCATGTTTATCAATGTCCAAATTACTTGCTAGTATGAAGGACGAGGATGGTATGGTAAAAATAAAAGGATACTATGATGATGTAATCCCGTTTTCAGCTTCAGAGAAAAATGCATTCAAAGCCATCCCATCTGTTGACCTACAAATGAGAAAGGAATTGGGAATCAATCAGCCAGACGGAGGAGGTAAGTCACTTTTTGAAACTTTTGAATGGCCATCACTTAATATCAATGGAATTAAATGTGCAGATGTAGAAGACAATGCAAGCAATGTGATTACTTCTGAATCTAAAGCCACACTTGATTTACGTCAGGTACTTGGCACAGATTATTTAAAGCAAGTAGAATTGTTAAGAAAACATATCATTGAACAGGGATTTTTTGTAATTGATCGTGACCCAACTGATGAAGAAAGATTACAATATCCAAAAATTGCAAAATTTAAAATGGTCAATG
>JBILCS010000066.1:0-9508 GCA_044353005.1 Sediminibacterium sp.
CATTTTTAGATCCTCTATATTGTTCTGCAAATGCTAAACCAGCACCTGTTCCAATTTGAGCACCTACAATCCCGTGACCTCCAAAAAAGTAGTTTGCTTTATCAAAAAGGTGCATACTTCCACCTTTACCTTTAGAACAGCCTGTTGCTTTACCATATAATTCGGCCATGGCAGCATTGGGACTCATCCCTTTTGCAAGTGCTAATCCGTGGTCACGGTAACCGGTGATAAAAGGGTCTTCATGATTGGTAGCTGTCATACAACCTGCAGCAATTGCTTCCTGGCCATTGTAAACGTGAAAAAATCCACGGATTTTACCCGCCATTTTATACATTTCCTCTGATTTTGATTCAAACTGACGTATTAATTGCATCAATTCGTACCAATATAGATAGGTTTCTTTAGAAAATTTTTGCGCCACAGTCCTTATTTTTTGAGTAGCAAATATAGTATTTAAAGACTATAATTTGGCCTTATGCTTCGTTTAAAAATGGATACTTATAATCGGTAGGAGGGTTGAATGTTTCTTTGATTGTTCTTGCACTTAACCAACGGTATAAATTCAATGCACTTCCAGCTTTATCATTCGTACCAGAACCTCTAGCTCCACCAAAAGGTTGTTGACCAACCACCGCACCTGTAGGCTTATCATTGATATAAAAATTACCAGCAGCATGACGTAACACATTGGTTGCCAATTCTATAGAAGCTCTATCTTGAGAAATAATTGAACCTGTTAATGCATATTTAGAAGTACTATCCAATACTTTTAAGGTTTTCTCGAACTGTCCAGCTGGGTAGGTGTAAATGGTTAAAACTGGCCCAAAAATCTCTTCACACATGGTGAGTGATTTTGCGTTCTTAGTATCAATCACAGTAGGCTCCACAAACCAACCATTCGATTTATTTAAATTGCCTCCAACCAAGATTTTAGCTTGTTTGTCTTTCTTGACTGCTGCAATGTATTTTGAAATATTATTAAATGACTTTTCATCAATCACTGCATTCACAAAATTGCTAAAATCTTCTACCGTACCCATTTTCATGGTTTGAACTGTTTTAACCAATTTCGCTTTTACTGCAGCTGCAATATTACTAGGTAAATAAGCTCTTGATGCAGCAGAACATTTTTGACCTTGGTATTCAAATGCACCTCTTGCAAGTGCTGTCACCACAGTATCTACATCGGCACTTGGATGTACCATCACAAAATCCTTCCCACCTGTTTCACCTACAATTCTTGGATAAGATTTATAGTTTGGAATGTTCTCTCCAATCTGCTTCCACATATGGTTAAATACCCCAGTTGATCCTGTAAAGTGCACGCCAGCAAAGTCTGGATGTTTAAAACAAACCTCACCCACGGTTGGGCCACTTGTATAAACAATATTGATCACCCCATCTGGTAATCCTGCTTCCTTCAAAATACGCATGAATAATTGTGCAGAATAGATCTGTGTATTGGCGGGTTTCCATACCACTACATTTCCACACATGGCAGTAGAAGCTGGCAAATTGCCACCAATGGCTGTAAAATTAAATGGCGTAACAGCCAATACAAAACCTTCTAAACCTCTCCATTCCATTCTATTGTGTATTCCAGGAGAAGAGATAGGTTGTTGTTGATAGATTTGACTTAAAAAATGCACATTGAATCTTAAGAAATCAATTAATTCACATACAGCATCAATTTCAGCTTGATAAGCATTTTTACTTTGCCCTAGCATCGTTGATGCATTCATCTCGAACCTATATTTTGTAGCCAATAATTCTGCCGCTTTTAAAAAGATATGTGCTCTAGATTCCCATGTCATATTCGACCAATTTTCACGCACTTTCAAAGCAGATTCAATGGCTTTTTCTACATGCACTTTAGTTCCAATATGAAATTGTCCAAGTACATGCTTGGTTTCATGGGGTGGATGAATCGACATTGTTTTACCTGTTCTCACTGCTTTTCCATTGATGTACATCGGTATGTCCAATGTCTTTTTCTTTAGAGCAGCCAATGCTGCTTTTAAAGCTTTTTTTTCTGGAGAACCTGGCGCATAATTTAAAACAGGCTCGTTTGCTGGTAAGGGATAATTAAAATAACCTAGTTGCATAGTGTAATGATTAGAACACAAAAATAAGCATTAAATTAACATGCGTTAGGAACTTATCTATTTTGATTTTGACTTTAACGTATTTTTGTTCCTAAAACCTCCTTTATGCAATTTGTCTTAGTTGACCTGCCTGATCGTGTCCATTTTTACCCTTTTAGCTTAACTAGAAGTTTGACTGAAATTAGGGTGGGGATATACAGCGTAAAAGAGCGATGGGATGCCTTATTGAGTAGCGTATCTCAAGTGTTTACAAGTCCCTATTTACAAGGTTTGTACGAAGCACCCTTTTTAGACAATGCGGATGCTGTTTTATATATCAATGCCACTTGCATACCTAATGAAGCAATCAAAAAGGCGATCTTGAATTTGAAAGAAGGTGAAAGTTTATTAGATGAAGATGGTAAATGGATTGCTTCCCATTCAAAAGAAAGGGCGATTGGCCATATCTTATTAGGAGACCCGAACTCAAAGAAGACCATACCTGCAAATTTCATAAAAGACTCAATGCATTTATTACATTTAAATGCATCCATGATTCAATCCGATTTTAATCAAGTTAAAGCGCATCATACTTCAATCATTGTAGATCATTCCAATCGTTTAATTTGTCCAGAAAATATTTTTATTGAAGAAGGAGCGGTTTTATCAGGAGTGAGTTTAAATGCAACGGAAGGCCCAATTTATATTGGTAAAAACGCATTGTTAATGGAAGGTGCAGCCATCAGAGGCCCCTTTGTATTAGGAGAAAAATCGGTGGTTAAAATGAATGCAAGTATTTATGGGTCAACTTCAGTTGGGCCATATTGTACCATTGGAGGTGAAATCAAAAATAGTATCCTAATGGGCTATTCCAATAAGGCACACGAAGGCTATCTTGGGGATAGTATTATTGGACAATGGTGTAATGTTGGCGCAGGTACCAGTAATAGTAATGTAAAAAATACAGCAGGCCCAATTCAGATTTGGAATCAACATCTAAAATCATGGGATACGATAGGAAATAAAATGGGTATGTTGGTGGGAGATTATGCCAGATTTGCAATTCAATCTAGCATTAACACTGGGTCTTATATTGGGGTATCCTCCAATATTTATGGAAATGGACTGCTGCCAAAAATGATCCCAAATTTTAGTTGGGGTGTTGTAAAAGGATATGTATTGGAGAAAGCAATTGAAGACATCCAAAATTGGAAAAAAATGAAAGGATTTCAAATCACCGCTGCCGAAAAGGAGGTCTTATCGGCCTTGTTTCATATGGAATAGCGCTAATTTTTTGTTACCTTTGTGCCTTCAAATTGATATATATGAGAAAACAAATAGCTGCAGCAAACTGGAAGATGAATTTAAGCCATCAAGAAGCTGACAGTTTATTAGATCAATTATTAGCATCTCAACATCATTTATCCTCAAATCAAGCAGTCATTTTAGCTGTACCAGCTATTTATATTCCTTTAGCAGTTCAGAAATTAAATGGCAAATCAAATATTTTTGTAGCAGCTCAAAATTGTCATCAAAAATCAAATGGTGCTTATACAGGAGAAATTGCAGCATCGATGTATGCTTCTGTTGGTGTGCATCATATCATTCTTGGACATTCCGAAAGACGTGAATTTTTTGCTGAATCAGATAGTTTATTAGCAGAGAAAACAGAAGCGGTATTAGCCATTGGAAGTACCCCAATTTTTTGTTGTGGAGAACCATTATCAATTAGAGAAGCGGAAACTCAAAATAGTTTTGTGGAAGCACAGTTAAAAAATGCCTTGTTTCAATTAAGCGCTGAACAAATTGTAAAAGTGGTGATTGCGTACGAACCAATTTGGGCTATCGGAACTGGCAAAACTGCAACAAGTGCCCAGGCGCAAGAAATTCATGCCTATATCAGGTCTGTATTTGCTGCAAAGTATGGTCAAAACATTGCGGATCAGATTTCAATATTATATGGAGGTAGTGTAAAAGCTGCCAATGCAAAAGAAATTTTTTCTCAACCAGATGTGGATGGTGGATTGGTTGGTGGAGCTTCATTAATTGCAACTGAATTTGCAGCTATCATCAACGCACTTAAATCGTAAAAAAGCACCCTAATTATTACATGAAGTATATAAGAAATTTTTGTATCATCGCCCATATAGATCACGGTAAAAGTACCTTGGCAGATCGCTTATTAGAACATACCAAAACCATTACAGAACGTGAAATGATGAATCAGGTGTTGGATGATATGGATTTAGAGCGAGAGAAAGGTATTACCATTAAGAGTCACGCAATTCAAATCAATTATGTCTACAAAGGCGAGACCTATACTTTAAATTTAATTGATACACCAGGACACGTTGACTTTAGCTATGAAGTAAGTCGTGCATTGGCTGCTTGTGAAGGTGCGTTGTTGTTAGTAGATGCCTCTCAAGGGATACAAGCACAAACCATTAGTAATTTGTATTTAGCTTTAGACAATAATTTAGAAATCATCCCGGTGATCAATAAAATTGATATGGATGGTGCTAAGATCCCAGAAGTGACAGATCAAATTATTGATTTGATTGGATGTAAACAAGAAGATATTTTGTTGGCAAGTGGCCGATCAGGTATTGGTATCGAAGAAATTTTACAAGCCATTGTGGAAAGAATTCCTTCACCAAAAGGAGACACAGAAGCCCCGTTACAAGCATTGATTTTTGATAGCGTATTCAATAATTTTAGAGGGATCATCGTTTACTATAGAATTATGAATGGTGTCTTGAAAAAGAATGATAGAATTCAATTCGTTGCATCAGGTAGAGAATATATTGCCGATGAAGTAGGTGTTTTGAAATTAGCCATGACACCAAAGGCCGAAGTAAGGGCAGGAGATGTAGGATACATTATTACTGGTATTAAAGTGGCTAAGGAAGTTAAAGTTGGAGATACCATCACTTTGGCAAATAATCCTGGCCCAATGATTCATGGTTTTGAAGAAGTAAAACCAATGGTTTTCTCTGGCATTTATCCAGTGAACACAGATGAATTTGAGGAGTTAAGAGAATGCATGGATAAATTACAATTGAATGACGCTTCTTTAACTTTTGAATTAGAAACTTCACAGGCATTAGGTTTTGGATTCCGTTGCGGATTCCTTGGACTATTGCATATGGAGATTGTACAAGAACGTTTAGAACGTGAGTTCAATCAAACGGTGATCACGACTGTGCCTAACGTAAGTTTTATTGCCTACACTACAAGAGACGAAAAAATCATTGTAAATAATCCTTCAGAAATGCCAGATCCAGTTAAGATCAAGCGCATTGAAGAACCATTTATTAGAGCACAAATTATTACTACCCCAGACTATATTGGCAATATCATTACTTTGTGTTTAGGCAAAAGAGGTATGTTGATTAATCAAAGTTATTTAACTCCAACAAGGGTAGAATTGATTTTTGAAATGCCATTGACAGAGATTGTATTTGATTTCTATGATAAATTAAAGAGTCAAACAAGAGGTTATGCTTCTTTTGATTATACCCAAATTGGATTTAGAGACGCTGATATTGTGAAGATGGATATCTTATTGAACAATGAAAAAGTAGATGCCTTGAGTGCGTTAATTCACCGAGGTAAATCTGCTGAGTTTGGTCGTAAGCTTTGTGAAAAATTAAAAGAGTTGTTAACAAAGCAACAATTCCAAATTGCTATACAAGCTGCTATTGGAGCCAAAGTAGTTGCAAGAGAGAATATCTCTGCTATGCGAAAGGATGTTACTGCTAAATGTTATGGTGGAGATATCAGCCGTAAACGTAAACTATTAGAGAAACAAAAAGAAGGTAAAAAGAGAATGCGTCAAATAGGTAATGTAGAAATTCCACAGGAAGCTTTCTTAGCAGTTTTGAAATTAGATTAACAAATTTATCAGAACAATTAGAGAAATTAGACTAAAAGGAAATAGAGTTAAATTAAACTTTATATTGCTTGTGCAAACTGGAATAGATGATCATAACGGTCATCTATTTTAGTATCTGGGAAAGGCGCTTCGGGATGTGTGGTAGCTAAATAGACCGTATGCATACCTGCATTACGTCCGAATTCCATATCTGACATTCGATTACCCACCATGATTGACTTTGTAAAATCAATCGAAGGAAATTTTTCCTTGGCTTGAAAAGCCATACCAGGTTGAGGTTTCCTGTTATAAGATGCATTATCTAAGTCCGAACAATAGAATATAGCGTCTATTCTTCCACCCAATTCAATAATATACTGTGTCATATTATCATGTATCAAGGTTATATCGGCATCGGTCATCCATCCTTTACCAATGCCTTTTTGATTGGTTGTGATAATAATTTTAGAAAATTTTTGAGCAAGTAGGGGTAGTGCTGCTAAGCTTTCTGGATAAAATTTAAATTCAGACCAATTCCGAATATAGTCTCCTTTTTTTTCATAATTGATCACGCCATCACGGTCTAAAAATAAAGTCCAATCCTCTGTGATATGTAAATCGCCCAACATCTATTTGCCAAAAATATTTTCTTCAACCAATTCGCAAATAATATGTCCTACTAAAATATGGGACTCCTGTATTCTTGGGGTAGTTGTAGATGGTATATTGATTAAGAAATCGCTTAATGGTTTCATCTTTCCTCCTGAAGCGCCAGTGAAGCCAACAGTGACAACACCAATTGATTTTGCCATTTCAAATGCTTTAACAATGTTTCCAGAATTACCAGAAGTACTAATGCCTACTAAAACATCACCTGGTTTAGCAAGTCCTTCTAATAATCTTGCATAAATCACATCAAAACTATAATCATTGGCCACAGCTGTCAAATAGGAACTATTACAATGTAAAGCGTCCGATGGAAGTGCTTTTCTGTCTTTATAAAAACGACCAGAAAATTCTGCAGCTAAATGTTGTGCATCTGCTGCACTTCCACCATTGCCTGCAAAATAAACAGCGTTTCCATTTTTAAAAGCATGGGTAATAGCATGTACAGTCTTCTCAATTTCTAGCATCAATTGCTCATCTTTCAATAAAGCTTGCTTTACTTGAATAGAACCTTCTATGATGGATTGTATTTGTGGTCTTGACATAGCGAAATTATTTTAGAGATTACACTTGTTGGTACAAAGTTAAAAAAGATTGTCTCATTTGCTCCCAACTATATTTTTTCTTTTCGGTGATTAAATGCGGCATAAAGTGCGCTGTGCCTCTTTTGTATAATTGAAGAATGCCTTCTGCTATGGCTATTGGATTAGGCTCAACGACCAAGCCAACTTGATCATGAGGCACTGTATCTGCCAAACCACCTACATTGGTTACTAACATTGGTTTTAAGAAATGATAGGCCATTGGGGTCACTCCACTTTGTGTCGCATTCCGATAAGGCTGAATGATAAAGTCTGCTGCTGATACATATAATTTCACATCTCTTTCACCTATATATTCATTGTACACGGAGATCGTATCAGACAGACCTAGTGCCTTAATTTGTTCTAAATATGGAGTGGGGGATTCATAAAATTCACCCGCAATCACTAACTTAATGCCTGCGGCTTTAATTGCAGGATGCGCCATGGCTTCAATCAATAAATCTAACCCTTTATAGGCCCTCACAAAACCAAAAAATAAAATTACTTTATCAGCGTCTTGAAGATGCAATAATTTCCTTGCATCAGCTGTGGGCATCGCTTCTCCAAAATGATCATAAATAGGATGGGGCGCAATACAGGATGGTTTATTGGTAAACAATTTTACATCTTCTTGCACTTTTTTGCTCATGGTTAAAAAACCATCCACAGCACGCACAAAATATTTTGTCAATAAGGTATCCCCAATTCTTTTCTCATGTGGAATCATATTGTCCACAATAGCAATTACTTTAGTATGTTTATTCCATTTTACAATACTTAAAATAGTACCTAAACAAGGTGCTAAAAAAGGTATCCAATAACGTACGATAATTAAATCGGGTCGTTCTTTTTTGATTTTTAAACCTACCTTAATCCAATTAAATGGATTGATTGAATTCATTGCTACTTCAATAGTAAGTCCTTTAGGTGTTGGATCGGTGGAATATTGAGTAGTTCCTGGAAATAAAAAATCTGGATATTGTAAGGAAAATGTACACAGCTTGGTTTTGATGGAAGCTTGCATGAAACTTTGTGCTAGTTTTTCATCAAAAGCAGCAAGGTTGCCTCTTAATGGCCATGCTGGCCCCATAATGATCAATTGATCTACCATCCTTGTGTCTCCTCAATTAAATAGTTGTTTCTATCTACAGCACTTCGATTCACTAACTCTGCAATAAAACCTGCTAAAAATAATTGCGTACCAATGATCATGGAAGTCAATGCAATAAAAAATGCAGGCTTGTTGGTGATGCTTGTAATAGGATCTATGAACTTGCTAACAATGATATATAAAACAGATACAAATCCTACCATAAAGAAGAGGGTTCCAAGTAAGCCAAAAAATTGCATAGGTTTTTTACCAAATTTGGATAAAAACTGGATGGTCAATAAATCTAAAAATCCATTGACAAATCTTTCCCATCCAAATTTAGTATGCCCATATTTTCTGGCTTGATGTTGCACCACTTTTTCGCCGATTCTTTTAAATCCAGCCCATTTTGCAAGGATTGGAATGTAACGGTGCATCTCTCCAAATACTTCGATGCTCTTTACCACTTTTAATTGATAGGCTTTAATCCCGCAATTAAAATCATGCAAATGAATGCCAGAACTTTTACTAGCGACTGCATTGTATAATTTAGAAGGAATATTCTTTGTGAAAGTATTGTCAAAACGTTTCTTTTTCCATCCACTTACTAAATGATATCCTTGATCCATGATCATGGTATAAAATTCTGGAATTTCATCTGGGCTATCTTGCAGGTCTGCATCCATGGTCATGACCATATCGCCTTGAGCTGCTTTAAAACCCTCATTCAATGCAGCAGATTTACCATAATTACGTTGAAACTTGATGCCTTTTAATTGAGGATATTGATTGCGTAAAATAGAAATTACCTCCCAGCTTCCGTCATCACTTCCGTCATCAATCATGATCACTTCATAGGTATATGCATTATTTTCCATGACACGATGAATCCAGGCCATTAATTCTGGCAAAGATTCAGCTTCATTGAATAAAGGTATAACGACAGATATCTGCATGTTGAATTTATTGTGCTGTATCTTGTTTAAATGGATCTACTGGGTTTTTCTTTGCAACAGCAGCTCCAATCAAAGAACCAATTGCGCCTAAAAATCCAGTACCAAAAATAGCACCGGCAATCGCAAATGGAAGGAATAATTTCTTAGTCATTGTAATTGCTTGATCAATCATCTCGTCCGTCATCTTTGGATTTTTCGCCATTTCGATTCTAGAAAGATCAATGATTTTATCAACCATATCAGGGAATAAAACA
>JBILCS010000016.1:0-30000 GCA_044353005.1 Sediminibacterium sp.
GTGATAGATTCTCCTACTGTAGGTACTTTAATGGAAATCATGTTTTAATATTTTAGATAGAAAACGCAGTTGTTATTATTTCATTTTGTTCTTTCGCGTGCACTTTAGCATAACCAGTTGCTGTTGCAGCACTTGCTTGTCTACTAATCACACCGTATTTAATTGCCTTCAAATTCATTTGCAAGAAACTAGCAGCACCCATATTCAAAGGCTCTTCTTGTACCCAGAACCAAATTGCTTTTCCATATTTTTGGTGCAATGCCGTAATCTGTTGAACAGGCAATGGATACAATTGTTCTAAACGTACAATAGCGATATCTGTTCTTTGTTCTGTTTTTTGTCTTTCTGCCATTTCGTAATAAATCTTACCAGAACAGAACAATACTTTTTTAACATCCTCCACTTTTTGAATAAATGTATCGTCAATCACTTCTTTGAATCTACCATTTGTTAAATCTGTCATCGGACTAAATGTGGCGGGGCTTCTTAAATTCGCTTTTGGAGAGAAGTTGATCATTGGTTTTCTGAATGACCAAGTTAATTGTCTTCTCAATGCATGGAATAAATTAGCAGCAGTGGTCACATTGGTGATGATCATATTGTGCTCTGCACATAATTGTAAATAACGCTCTAATCTTGCGCTGCTATGTTCTGGTCCCTGCCCTTCGTATCCATGTGGCAATAACATGACTACCCCATTTTGACGTTGCCATTTTTGTTCACCAGCTGCAATGAATTGGTCGATGATTGTTTGTGCACCATTTGAGAAATCACCAAACTGTGCTTCCCAAACTACCAATGCATCAACATTGGCTAACGCATAACCATATTCAAATCCAAGTACACCATATTCGCTCAATAAGGAGTTGTAAATTCTAAATGGCTGTTGTCCTTCTGCAACCTGATTCAACCGATTGAATTGTTCGTTGGTATTTTCATCCACTAAAACAGCATGACGATGACTAAACGTACCTCGCTTCACATCCTGTCCACTCATACGAACTGTTTTGCCTTCTGCTAATAAAGAAGCATACGCCATTAATTCACCGGTTGCCCAATCTATCTTTTTCTCTGTCTCGTATAATTTGATTTTCTCTTGAATTAATTTGTCCACTTTTTTCAATGGTGTAAAACTCGAAGGCCATTTCATTAAAGCATCAAAAATAGATTTCGCTTTATCAGCAGTAATGGAAGTATCTGGTGAACTAATAAAATCTTCGTTTGTTGCTTTACGCATTGCTTTCCATGCCAATTCTGGTGCTTGGTATTTATAGGGTAATGGATGTTGCTTTACTTCATCTAATCTTGCTTGAAGATCAGACCAGAATTTCTTTTCCATTTCCTTTGCTAATTCCTGTGCACTTACTTCCCCATTTTGTAAAAGGAATTCAGCATAAGTTTCCCTTGGATTCTTATGTTGCTCAATTAAACTATACAATTGAGGTTGGGTATATTTTGGATCATCTCCTTCATTGTGGCCGTGTTTTCTATAACAAACCATGTCAATGAAAATATCGTTCTTGAATAACTGTCTGTAAGTTGTTGCAATCTGAACCGCTTTCACCACTGCTTCGGCATCATCTCCATTCACATGTATTACAGGCGCTTGAATCATTGCAGCAATGGAGGTACAATAGTTCGCACTTCTTGCATCATCAAAATCTGTTGTGAATCCAATTTGATTGTTAATCACAAAGTGGATTGTACCGCCTGTCTTGTAGCCATTCAATTGGCACATCTGTAAAATTTCATACACAATACCTTGTCCAGCCACTGAGGCATCTCCATGAATTAGAATTGGCAATATTTTGGATACATCAGAATTATACAATACATCCGATTTAGCTCTAGCAAATCCTAAAACAACTGGATCTACTGCTTCTAAATGCGATGGATTAGGCATCAATTTTAGATTCACTTTTTTATTACTGAAAGTGGTCACTTCAGAAGAGAAGCCCATATGGTATTTCACATCACCGCTACCCATGGTTTGATCCAACACTGCAGTACCTTCAAATTCACTAAAAATTTCTTCGTAGGTTTTATCCATAATATTTGCTAGCACATTCAATCTTCCACGATGTGCCATACCAATTACCACTTCTTCTACACCATGCTCTGCTGCAGTATTAATGATTGCATCCAAAGCAGCAATCGTAGACTCACCGCCTTCTAAAGAGAAACGCTTTTGTCCAATGTATTTTGTGTGTAGGAATTTTTCAAAAATTACCCCTTGGTTTAATTTTTCAAGGATGTGTTTTTTTTGATCTAGAGGAATTGGCTGAGCAAATTTATTTTCAAATTCATTGGTTAACCAGTCGATTACTTTTTGATCAGAGATATATTTAAACTCAATGCCTAAACTGTGCGCATAGGTTTTTTGAAGATGTGTAAGAATATTTTTTAAGGTCGTTGCCCCTAAGCCTATGATGGATCCTACTTGAAATGTTTTATCTAAATCTGCCTCTGTCAATTCAAAGCAGGCTAAATCTAAATTAGCACCTCTGTCTTTTCTTGTACGAATAGGATTGGTCGTTGCAATTAAATGTCCCTTATTTCTATAACCCAATATCAAACGGTACACTTTGATTTCATTCGCCCAATCCGAACTCAGATTGGATACAGAGGAGGGTGCGCTTTGAGCTGGTGCTGCTGTCCCGTTTTGTAAGGCAAAATCGAAACCTTCAAAAAACTTAATGATATCTGGGTCTACTGAAGCTGGATCAGTTAAAAATTGTTGGTACAAGCCTTCTATAAAGGCTGGATGGGAATTGGTGATGTAGGTGAAATCCTTCATTGTATATCCTTTCGTTTATTTGTCGAACAAGGTTCACAAATATCGGTTTAAATGATTGATTAATAAAGTAAAATGCGCTAAAAATCTATGTAAAATTTTGATCTACTAGCCCCTAATTTTGTGTGATTTTGGAGATATTGCTCATTTTATACGCAAATAGATCAAAAATGAGATTTTGGATTCATTTCAACTAACTGATATTCAAATACTTACACTCAATTTTTATTTTTTTTAATTTTAATTTTTAATATTTGCACAAGTCCCTTACCTTTGCCCTCCTGAAAATTAATTAGTACATGGCAAATCATTCGGCAACAAAAAAAGATGTAAGACAAGCAACTAAACGTCGCGATAGAAACCGTTATTATGGTAAAACGACTCGTAACGCTATTCGTGATTTAAAGACAATAGAAGAACAAAAAGCTTACGACGATAAATTACCTACAATCGTTTCTCAAATTGATAAATTAGCTAAGCGTGGCATTATCCACAAAAACAAAGCTGCTAATTTAAAGAGCAAGTTAGCTAAGCACGTTGCTGTAAAGCAAGTGGTTAAGAAAAAGTAATTGAACACGCTTGAAAGCGTCTAGAATTGATATTGAATCCTGCCCTCCGAGGCGGGATTTTTTTGTCCCCACCCTATGTGAAATACTCCCTTTCATAGACATCTATTTTCATTGTATCTTCGCTTTATGACTGAAAAAATATTAATCCTCGATTTTGGTAGCCAATACACTCAGTTAATTGCGAGAGCAGTTAGAGAGGCCAATGTATATTGTGAGATTCAACCCTTTCATAATGCAATTGTCTTTGATGAACATTTAAAAGGGGTGATTTTAAGTGGCTCCCCTGCCAGTGTGAACGAAGATGAGGCGCCCAATTTGGATATTCAAGCTATTTTAGCCAAACTACCCCTATTAACGATTTGTTATGGTGCTCAATTGAGTGCTAAGAACTTTGGTGGCAAGGTAGAAAAGTCCAATAAACGCGAATATGGTCGTGCCCAATTGCGTATTAAAAAAGATGATATCATTTTCAAAAATATTGCAGACAATAGCCAGGTTTGGATGAGCCATAGTGATTCTATTACTGTCTTGCCCGAAAATTTTGAACTATTGGCCGATACCGAGAGTATCCCTGTAGCTGGTTTTAGAAAAATAGCCGACCAAGGACATAGCTTACACGGATTCCAATTCCACCCAGAAGTGTATCATTCATCTGAGGGTAAGACCATGATCCGCAATTTCTTGGTAGAAATATGTGGTTGTAGCCAAAATTGGACCCCAGCTTCTTTTGTCAATGAGACGGTGGCTCAATTAAAAGAACAGATTGGAGATGGTCATGTGATTATGGCATTGAGTGGCGGTGTAGACAGTACCGTTGCTGCAACTTTAATTCATAAAGCCATTGGGAATCGCCTTCATGGTATTTTTGTAGACAATGGAGTTTTAAGAAAGGATGAGTTCCAACAGGTGCTAGATATGTACGAAAAAATTGGCTTGAATGTAAAGGGCATTGATGCTAAAAATATGTTCTATGATGGCCTTGCAGGTAAATCTGACCCCGAAGAAAAGCGTAAAATCATAGGAAAACTATTTATAGATGTATTTCAAATAGAGTCTTCTAAAATGTTGGAAGCCAAGTTTTTAGGTCAAGGGACAATATATCCAGACGTTATTGAAAGCGTAAGCGTTCACGGCCCATCTCAAACCATTAAGTCACACCATAATGTTGGGGGTTTACCTGACACCCTGCACCTTAAATTAGTGGAGCCCCTTCGTAGTTTATTCAAGGATGAGGTACGTAAAGTGGGCCTTGAATTAGGCATCCCTTCAGATATGATCCAAAGGCATCCTTTCCCAGGACCAGGCTTGGCCATTCGTATCTTGGGCGAAATCACCCCTGAAAAAGTAGATCTTCTTCAAAGAGCAGATGCGATTTATATCAATGGACTAAAAGAATTTGGATTATACGACAAGGTTTGGCAAGCTGGCACCATCCTTTTACCTGTTAAAAGTGTTGGGGTAATGGGCGATGAACGTACCTATGAGTTTACAGTTGCACTAAGAGCTGTGACTTCTGTGGATGGGATGACTGCAGACTGGGCACATCTACCTTATGAATTCTTAGCACATATGAGCAACTCCATCATCAACCAAGTAAGAGGTATCAACAGGGTTGTTTATGATATCAGTAGTAAGCCTCCTGCTACTATTGAGTGGGAGTAATTAAACTTAATTGATCAGACTTTAGTTAGCCTTTAGTTCAATTTCTTCTGAATAGAGGTGATTTGATCCTGTAATGTATTGACTACACCAGCTAGTTGATCCACATTCCACATAGGTTGTGCCCCTGCTTTATGTATGATATAAACTGCCTTCCAAACTTCAACTATATCTTTACTATTTACTTGATATGGCTCGTATAAAGGATTGTCACTCAACAAGGTAAGCTTCTCACCAATCGAATTCACTGAACGATCATCGTTGGTAATAATACGCTTATACACCACTCCGTCTGTATTTGAAATAACAATATAGGTATTGCTGCTTTTCACATCTTTTAGACTCGCCACACGCTCACCTACAATCACACTTCCACTTGGGGTTGGTAACATACTGTCTCCCACAATCTCAAATGCGCGGTATTCTCCTGGCGCCAACATAGGTAAAGTGAAGGTATTTAACTCATCTATGAATTCTGGGTCAGCATAGCCAGCCAAATAGCCTGCAGCAGCTTTCACTGGAACAAATGACACAATCGCTGCACTACTTGAAGGATCTGTCTTAATTGAACGACGACGCTCTAAATAAGAGCCTCCCATATTATAGCCCTGGTTCAAGTCAAATTCCTCCATCTGTGAAAGATCTTGAAATAAGAATACTTCCAAACTAATATTAAACAAGGCACAAATGGCTTCCTGTACTTCTAACCTTGGTTCTGCCCTGCCTTCCTCGTAGGCTCCAACTAGGGATCGCTTAATTTGAAGTTGGTTGGCTAACTCCTCTTGAGTCCAATCACGTTGCTTTCTGATGAATTTTAAATTCTTACCTGCGTATGACATAACTAATAATTTTAGTGCAATTTACTAATTATTTTAGTTTTTCCAAATTTATTTAGCAATTTCTTTTTTTGAGGCCATTCCCCTTCTTGGTAACTTGCAGCATGGCTAAAGTAAAAAAAGAACAACCCGTTATATTAATTACCAACGATGATAGTATCGGTGCCCCTGGTATCCACGCACTGGTAAAAGCCGTTCAAGGATTAGGTAAAGTTGTTGTGGTAGCCCCAGATAAACCTCAAAGCGGTATGGGACATGCCATAACACTAGGTCAACATTTAAGATTGACCAAAGTACATTGGGAAGACGATCCTACCGTAGAAGCTTATTCTTGTAGTGGCACACCAGTGGACTGTGTAAAATTAGCGGTAGACAAAGTGTTGCATCGTAAACCAACTATTTGTTTGAGTGGCATCAACCACGGAGCAAACCATTCCATTAATGTGATTTATTCTGGAACAATGTCTGCAGCATTAGAAGCCTCTATCGAAAGTATTCCTAGTATTGGTTTTAGTTTATTAGACCTTGGTAATGATGCCGATTTTACTGCAGCGATCCATTATGCTCGCATCATTGTTGAACATGTGTTGGCAGATAAAAAATTGGACAAACATTTATGCTTGAATGTAAATATTCCTAAAGTGTCGACCAAGATGATTAAGGGCATTAAGATTTGCAAACAAGCTTATGCTAAATATGATGAGAAATTTGTAGAGCGAACAGACCCTCATGGTAAAAAATATTATTGGCTTACAGGTGAATTTGTGAACTTTGATAAGTCAAAAGATACCGATGTTTGGGCACTTAAAAACAATTATATAAGCGTGGTACCAGTTCAATTTGATTTGACCAACCATGTATTGAAAGCACAATTAAGTAAAAAATGGAAATGGTAAACCAATGCAATTAGAGAAAGACAATTATATCATTGGCGTCCTCATTGGTTTAGCACTACCCTTTCTGGGTTTTGCTGGATTCTATCAATGGAAGTTTAACATGGTACCTTTGCAAACCTTTATTGATTTATTGGCTAGTCAAAAATCCATCCTCTCTGCCATGATCAGTGTATCGCTTTTATTAAATGCAGCTGCATTGACTTTCTTTTTCCAAAAGCAAATTGATAAGACGGCGAAAGGCATATTTTTTACCACCTGTATTTATGCAATAGTGGCAATTGCAGCTAAATGGTTTTTATAGATGAAATATTATATCATAGCTGGCGAAGCTAGCGGCGACTTACACGGATCCAATTTAATCAAAGCCATTTTAAAAAATGACCCTGCTGCAAGCATACAATGTTGGGGTGGAGATTTAATGCAATCGGCCGGAGGACATCTTGTGAAACATTATCGCAGTCTAGCTTTCATGGGCTTTGTAGAAGTACTAATGAATTTAAGGACCATCTTATCTAATATCGCATTCTGTAAAAAAGACATCGCTGCATTTGAACCAGACGTTTTAATTTGTATCGATTATCCTGGCTTCAATTTACGCATTGCAAAATGGGCTAAAAAAAATGGTATGAAAGTGGTCTATTTTATTGCCCCACAAGTATGGGCATGGAAAGAAAACAGGGTACCAGCAATGCGCGCATCGATTGACCGTTTATTATGCATCCTCCCTTTTGAAAAAAAATATTTTAAAGATAGATGGGATTGGGAGGTAGATTATATTGGACATCCATTGATGGAAGTGATGGATGCACTTGAGCCATTAGCACATCCCATTCCTTTATTACAAGGCCAAGCTTTGATTGCATTATTACCAGGTAGTCGTCAGCAAGAGATTCAAAAAAAATTACCTATTATGCTTTCGGTTGCAAAGGAATTTCCTCAGGAACATTTTGTAGTCGCACAAGCTCCGGGTATAGATACTACTTGGTTTAACACACTCATTCCTAATTTACCCAATGTGCATGTGGTAGCTGCAAACACTTACGCTATTTTGCAACATAGTAAAGCAGCATTGGTGACAAGTGGTACCGCCACTTTAGAAACTGCATTGTTAAATGTGCCAGAAATTGTTTGTTATAAAGGCAACGCTATTACTTTGGCTTTGGCAAAACGTTTTATCAAAATTAAATTTATCGCTTTGGTCAATTTAATCATGGACAAGGAAGTAGTGAAGGAATTGATTCAAGAAGATTTGACAACCAGCAATGTATCGATTGAACTGAAAAAATTATTGGAAGATCCTACAAGACAAGCTGCGATCAAAGCAGATTATGCGGCGCTAAAACAAGCATTGACCACCGGACATAAAGCCACAGAAGTTGCAGCTGGCATCATTCAAGCTACACTTAATAAAAATTAAATTTTAAAGCCCCCTTTGCTCTATAATTTTATTTGAAAAGCGGCAGGATAAATACCCTGAATAAAGTAAACAGGATTGCGAAAATAAAAATCAATAATGAAATTCGATTCATGCCGTGCATGTATTTCATCCATTGTGTTCTAGGCTGATTTGGATCTCTTTTCTTGATAAATAAGTATTCTCCAAATTGTCTTAAAATTCCCATAGTCAAATTTATTTATTGTAATGTTTATAATATTAAATTAAGCTATTGAGCCAAGCTTTTAAATGTGTTGTAATTTGTGCAGTTTCAATTATAAATCCATCATGACCATACATAGAGTCAATTGCTACCAAATTTGCATTGGGCATATGATCTTTCATTAATTTTTGTTCGGCCAATGGACATAATATATCACTATTGATTCCAATTATGAATGTTGGTGTTTTTATGGAAGCCAAAGTAGCCTTTAAATCTCCCCCACGACCTCGCGCAAGGTGATGACTATCCATTGACTTTGTGAGTAACCAATAACTATATGCATTAAATCGATTCACCAATTTATCCCCTTGGTAATTGATATAGGATGATGCTTTAAAATCATCCATTTTTTCAGGATCTGCATCGGTTTGTTTTTCTTTGAAGATGGCATAGTTACGATAGGTTAACATTCCAACGGCTCTTGCTGCTTTCAATCCTTTTGCACCTGCATTTGGTTTGACATCCTTCCATGAAGGATCTGCTTCAATTGCCAATCTTTGGGCCGTATGTATTGCAACCGCCCAAGCACTTTCAGCAGCTGTTGTGGCAATCAAAAACATTTTTTGAATCACAGAAGGTTCCATGATAGCCCACTCTAGCGCTTGGTATCCTCCCATGCTTCCTCCTAATAAAAGATCGATTTTTTCAATACCTAAATGTTGCCTCAATAAAATATGCGCACGCACCATATCTCGAATGGTGATCATTGGGAATTGATCAAGCCTAGTGTCTAAGTCATCTACACTCAATGGACCTGTTGATCCATAACATGACCCAATAATATTAGCACATACTATAAAATAATCATTTGGATTAATCATGGATCCTTCGCCTACTAATCCCTTCCACCAATCAGTTACATCCGAATTCGCTGTAAGTGCATGACAAACCCAGGCTACTTTTTTACCAGGCGTATATTCCCCATAATAATGATAGGCTATTTTGAGCTTTGGCAAACTAATCCCAGATTCTAGGGTAAAAGGTTGATGGTATTTATAGATGACTGGGTCCATTTTATCGCTTTCTTGTGCTAACTAAGTAGCTATTTGAATTACCTTTGTAAAGGTACAATATTTCTAATTCCTATTCACGACACAAATTAACCAAATGGCAACGATCAATCTAAAGCGTATCGATTCGGATTATCAATTTCAAACCGTTGATGAAACAGGCCAGGTGATGACCATGGATATTCCTGAGGACCAAGGTGGACATGGCAATGGCGTTAGACCTATGCAAGCTTTATTAAGCGCATTAGGTGGATGTAGTGGCGTGGATCTAGTGATGATTTTGAACAAACAAAAAGAAACCATTGAGCATTATGAAATGGAGATTAGTGGAGAACGTGCAGAAGGTAAAGAGCCCTCATTATGGGAGACCGTTCATATTGTTTTTAAATTAAAAGGTTCTATGACAAAAGAAAAAGCAGAGAAAGCATGTGCTTTGTCTATCGATAAATATTGTTCAGTAGCTGCCACTTTAAGAGCTGCTGGAGCTGTGATTACTTGGGAGGTTGTTATTTTATAATTTTTTATTGCGCATTCATGAAACACGATCAGTCTAAATTAATTCGTACACAAATAGAAAGAACTGCAGAGGGTGAACACTCCAGCCCTTTGTATTTAACTAGTAGTTTTTGTTTTGATGAAGCAGAGAGTATGCGCGCAGCTTTTGCAGACGAATCGGATGCGAATATTTATAGTCGATTCTCTAACCCGAATGTGCAAGAATTTATAGATCGTTTGGCAGTGTTGGAACATGCAGAAGCAGGCTTTGCCACAGCGAGTGGTATGAGCGCCGTTTTTGGTTCTTTTATGGCCTTATTAAAAAAAGGGGATCATCTTTTATCTTGTAATGCTGTTTTTGGTAGTACCCATAATGTGGTGACTAAATACCTACCTAAATATGGCATGGAATATAGTTATGTATCTGCGAATGCAACTGCTACTGAATGGGAAGCCGCGATACAACCCAACACAAAAATGATTTATTTAGAAACACCTACTAATCCTGGATTAGAAGTCTTAGATATTGCAATGATTAGTACCATCGCCAAGAAACACAATGTCATTTTAAATGTAGACAATTGTTTTGCGACACCAATTAGCCAAACTCCCATTGATCTTGGTGCAGACCTTGTAGTACATTCTGCTACCAAATGGATTGATGGACAAGGACGTGTATTGGGTGGTGCAGTAGTCGGAAGAAAAGATTTAATTCATGAAATCTATTTATTCTGCAGAAATACAGGACCATCCCTATCCCCATTCAATGCATGGGTATTGAGTAAGAGTTTGGAAACCTTAGAAGTTCGAATGGAAAGACATTGCAAGTCGGCTTTTTCGATTGCACAAAAATTAGAAGGCCATGCAAAAATTAATTTTGTGAAATATCCATTCCTTAAATCCCATCCACAACATGCCATTGCCATCAAACAAATGAAAGATGGTGGAGGTATAGTTTGCTTTGAATTAAAAGGTGGATTGGAAGCAGGACAACAATTTTTAAACCATTTAAAAATGCTTTCCTTAACTGCAAATCTTGGGGATAGCAGAAGCATCGCTTCGCACCCAGCCAGTACCACCCATTCTAAACTTTCCGAAGCAGAAAGACTAGCCCTTGCAATTACCCCAGGACTCATTAGAATCTCAGTCGGCTTAGAACATGAGGAAGATATTTTAAACGATATCCTTCAAGCACTTGATGCCTAAATAATTTATTCATTATCATTGAATACCCTACTCAAATACCCTGAGTGGGGTATTTTTTTACCTTTCATTGTGTCCTTTTTACAATATAGTTTGTATATTGAATACGCTTAAAATAACCAAAGACTAAAACAAAACCTATGAAATTAAAAACAGGTGTATTGCTCTCTCTAATGATGTTTCTCCAATATTATATTTGGGGTGCTTGGTATGTAACAATGGGTACCTATATGGGTGAAAAATTAGGTGCATCAGGTGTAGCCATTGGTGCTGCATACGGTGCTGGTGCGATTGCTACCATCATCTCTCCTTTCTTTGTAGGCATGATTGCAGATCGCTTTTTTGCTGCTCAAAAAATCATGGGTGTACTTCATATTGTAGGTGCCGCTTTATTATTTTACGCCACTAAAGTAGATAATAGTAGTTTTTATTGGGTGATCCTTGTGTACTCTTTATTATACATGCCTACGATTGCTTTAAGTAATAGTGTCGCATTTGCTCAAATGACAGATCCAGGAAAACAATTTCCTTGGATTCGCGTTTTTGGAACCTTAGGTTGGATTGCCGCTGGTTTAGTGATTAGCCAATTGGGTATTGAAAAAACCGAGGGTACTTTTATAGTTGCTGCTGGTATTTCTGCAGCTTTAGGATTATTGAGTTTTGCTTTACCAAATACACCTCCAAAAGCAGCTGGTACGCCTTCTTCAATGGGTGCAATTTTAGGAAAAGATGCTTTTGTGTTATTGAAAAATAAATCTTTCTTAATTTTCTTTATCTCAGCTATCGCAATTTGTATTCCTTTGTCTTTTTATTATGGATTTGCCAATCCTTTCTTAAATGAAATTGGATTAGATAATGTAGCTGGTAAAATGACGATGGGTCAAATGTCAGAAGCGATTTTCATATTAGCAATCCCTTTCTTATTCAATAAAATTGGCGTTAAAAACATGTTGATTTTTGGTATCAGTGCTTGGGTATTACGTTATGTTTGCTTTGCCTACGGTAATATGGATGCAAGCTGGATGTTGTATGCTGGTATTATTTTACATGGCATTTGTTATGACTTCTTCTTTGTGACAGGATATATGTATACAGAAAAGAAAGCAGGTGAAAATATTAAAAATGCAGCGCAGGGCTTATTTACTTTTGCAACCTATGGAGTGGGCATGTTCATTGGAACCAACTACAGCGGATTTGTTGTAGAACAAAATAAATTAGCAGATGCAACTGGACACAATTGGACTAGTATCTGGTTAACTCCTGCAGCAATTGCTGGGGCAGTATTGATTGCATTTATCTTATTCTTTAAAGAGAAAAAAGAAATAGCAGCTGCTTAACTCATTCATTTTCTAAAGCCTATCCCTTGGGTAGGCTTTTTTTATACTATTATTTTTTTATTATTCATTATTTCAATTATGAGAATCGCAATGTTAGGTGCTGGATTTATTGGCCGTTTTTATGCAGATGCATTACAAGGCTATAGAAGTAAAGACAAAGTTGTAAGTATTTATGCACGTCGTGAGGAGTCTGCTAAAAAGTTTGCAGCAGACTACAACTGTGCGCATTGGACCACGGAAATGGAAGCCGCTATTGCGCATCCAGATGTAGATATAGTTTGCATCTCCTTGCCTAATAATTTACACGAAGCAGCTGTGATGATGTGTTGTAAACATAAAAAAGCGGTCATGACTACCAAGCCGCTTGGCCGAAATGGTGCAGAAGCAAAACGTATGTTGATTGCAGTAGAAGAAGCAGGTATTTTTAATGGTTATCTAGAAGATCTTGTCTACACGCCTAAATTTATCAAGGCCAATCAAAGTGTAAAAGAAGGTGCATTGGGTCGTGTATTATGGGCTAAGTCTCGCGAAACACATCCTGGACCGCATAGTGAATGGTTCTGGGATATTGAGCAAGCTGGTGGTGGATGTATTTTAGATTTAGGATGTCATTGCGTAGAAATATCAAGATCATATATTGGAAAGGATATCAAACCAATTGAAGTGATGTGTTGGGCGGATACACAAGTTAAACCAATTGAGGCCGAAGATCATGCCATTGGATTGGTAAAATATGAAAACGGTGCCATTGGTCAATTTGAAGTGAGTTGGACTTTTAGAGGTGGTTTAGATTTAAGAGACGAAGTCATGGGAACAGAAGGGACCATTTGGATCAATAGTTTTTTAAGAACAGGCTTTGAGATGTTTACCACCGGTAAAGGTGGTGACTATATTGCAGAAAAAGCAGAGAGCGACAGAGGTTGGTTATTTCCTGTTGGCGATGAATTGAATGAATTAGGATACAACCATATGTTCATGGATATGTTCAACTCCATCGAAAAAGGCGTGGCACCAAAAGAAACATTTTACGATGGCTATGTGGTGAATTGCATTTTAGACGCTGCTTATAAATCGGCTAAAACTAAATTATGGGAACCTGTTCAATTAGATTTTTGGAGAGGTAAAACTGGTTTAACAAAAGAGAGTCATTTAGTAGAATACGATGCAGACCATTATTTAGTGAAGGAAGAGATGACGCATTATGGTGCGAAGAAGTTAATTCTGAAGCATAAAACGACAGGAAAAATAACCGAACAAACGATCAATTAAATAACTACTACATAAAACAGCCCTTAAATTTAAGGGCTGTTTTGTTATAAATCTATTTATTTTTAAACCTTAATTTATTTAAAGGCTTTTAATGACCGGTCTATATATTATCCGTTAAAAAAATAAAGGGCTAATATATTATAGTGTCTTTTTGAATTTATTGAAATTATTTGCAGAAGTCACAATGGCTTCAAAAGGTTTTTGTGGGAAATCTTGTTCAAGGAAAAAATAATCCACACCAGCAATATCTAAATTATTGAAAGTTGCTTTAAAATCATATACCCCGTTTCCAAAAGGGACCATTTCACCAGTAGCAGTCATATCTTTTACGTGAAGTAATGGAATACGACCCTTATGTTGTTTAAATAAATCAACTGGATTTTTGCCCGCTTTAAATACCCAGCCCAAGTCCAATTCTAGTTTTAAAAGATCGGCAGAAATCTGGGAAGTGAAATAATCATATGAAACAATTCCATCCGTTACATCAAACTCAGAAGCATGATTATGATACGCAAATTGCAAGCCTGCTTTTTTAGCAAGCTCCCCAGTTTGCTGTAATATTTCAGCTGATTTTTTGATCTCCTCCCCTGTATCTATGCCAATGCTAGCACATACGATATAAGGAATGCCTGCTTCTGCAACCAAGTCAACTAATTCCTGGCCATTGTCTTTTAAAGTCATCATCTTTGGAAAACTCATTGGTTTATCATCAGGACCATTTGGAATTTTCATATTAGGAGGTAGTTTCATAGGCGACCCAACTACATGATGTGAACGCCATTCCATCCCCATATCATGTACAAGTGCTTTAAACTCTTTAGGTTTTTTGCCATAAAAACTACCGGGTTTATTAAATGCTGATTCAATATTTTTATACCCCGCTGCAGCTAATTTTTGTAAGGAACCAACAGGATCCGTTTCCATTTTCATTAAAATGGTAAATAATTGAATACCCGTTTCTGGTAGTTTTTTTGCTTTAAAAAAACTTTCAGCCCAACTCGAATGACTTAATAATGCGCCACCTACCGTTAATGCTGTGGCTTGTTGTAAGAAATGTCTTCTTGATTTCATGATGGCTTATTTTAATGAGATTGTTGAATCATTGCGTTAATATGACACAATATAAAAAATATACCACATTTAATCAAAATATTTTATCTTTAAATTATGGCTAAAAGCATTCAAATTTCAGGCAGAAAAAAATTATTAATAGAAAAGGGTGATAAAGTATACCAACCTGGCATTTCGGTAGACTGCGTTATTTTAGGATTTCACGAAAATGAACTTAAAGTACTTTTGTTAAAAGTGGAACAGGGTAATCAATGGGCATTACCTGGAGGCTTTATTAAAAAAAATGAACCCATTGAAAATGCAGCCTATAGAGTATTACAGGAAAGAACAGGCGTTCAGAATATTTTTTTACAACAGTTTAATGTGTTTGGTGCTCCTGATCGTTCTGATGCAAGTATCCATCAAAATAGATTTCTTGAATATGGCATTAAAATTCCTAAAGATAACTGGCTTTTACAAAGGTTTATTACCATTGGTTTTTATGCGTTAATTGATTATTCAGAAGTAAATTTAAAGGATGTCGTTTCAGACGAAACTGTTGAATGGATGGATATGAATAAGTTAAGTAACCTTATGATGGACCATGCTGAGATTGTACAAAAAGCTTTAGAAACACTTAGAACTCAACTAGCCTACCTCCCTATTGGTAAAAATTTGTTGCCAAAAAAATTCACGATGCCTGAATTACAGAAATTGTACGAAACGATCCTGAATGAAAAACTAGATCGCAGAAATTTTCAACGCAAATTACTCAGCTTTGGTATTTTAAACCGATTGACAGAGACTAAAAAAGGAGGCGCACATAAAGCAGCTTACTTGTATACTTTCAACGAAAAGAAATACCAAAAAGCACTTAAAGATGGCTTATATGGTTCTTGGTAAATTATTGCCTTATTATATACAATGAAATGCCCTAAAAAATGGTAAGTTTAGGTATGCAAAGCTTGGGCAATCCATTTCAGGTTCAATTACTAGGAGATCATGCCATCTTAATTAAATTAAGCAAGGGTTTAAATGGGGGTATTGACCATGATTTACTTGCACTTGCGCAATATCTAAAAGGGCAAAAAATACCAGGGCTCAAGGATATTATTTTAGCTTATGATAATTTAACCTTGGTGTATGATATCCTTGATTTTGATAACAACCCCTGTTTATTTGTTAATCAGTTAGTCGCGAATTTTATTGCTGAAGCTTCAAATCAAAATGCATCTTATAGTCTAGGTAGATTGATAGAAGTACCTGTGTGTTATGACCCTAGCTTAGGTATAGATTTGGAGTCTGCTGCTCAATTAGCTTCTTGTAGTATTGAAACACTCATACAAGTACATACAGCAGAAATTTATACCGTGTATTGTCTCGGTTTTTTACCAGGCTTTGCTTATATGGGTGATGTCCAAAAAAAAATACAATTACCAAGACATCCGCAGCCAAAAGCAAAAGTAGTTGCAGGCAGTGTAGGGATTGCAGGAAAACAAACTGGCATCTATCCAATGGACTCACCCGGTGGTTGGCAAATTATTGGACGTACACCTATAAAAATATTTGATACAATAAAGCTCTCCCTTTTCAAAGCTGGAGATCGAGTAAAATTTAATCCCATTGACTTGGCATTGTTTCATGAATTAAACAACCAAGAAGATGTCTATTAAAATCATTAAAAAGGGCTTGTCCGATCGCATTGTTGATCAAGGAAGATTTGGTTTCCAAGATCTTGGCATTCAACCATCTGGACCCATGGATTTTATATCCGCTCAATTGGCAAATATAATTTTAGGCAATGCTTTGAATCATCCTGTTTTTGAATTGCATTTTCCAGCTTCTGTTTTTGAATTTCAAGAGCCTATGTTTATCTGTATTAGTGGTGCTAATTTTGTACCAGTGATCAATGAAAAAAGTGTTGCACTTAACACAGCCATTCAAGTGTTCCCTAAAGACCAGCTTAGTTTTTTGCAACCACTAGAAGGTCGATCTGCCTATATCGCTTTTAAAGGCGAGTTAGATGAAAATAAAAAATGGTTAAATAGTTATGCTAGTTTTCAAACCACTTTAAACAAGGAGGATCATTTTTCTATTCAACCTGCTCCTATCTCTAATGGACCAGTCAATCCAATTCAACCTGAGTTAGTTCAACAAGTTCAAAAGTCACTATTTAACGAACATGAAATTAGATTTATTCCTGGACCAGCCTGGAATGATTTAGCCCCTGCATCCATTCAAATATTGATGCAACAAACATTTACGATTGATGCAAAATCAAATCGAATGGGCTTTTTATTGGAAGGGACGCCAATCCATTTAACTGAGTCAAAACAATATGTTTCAAGTGCAGTTACAATGGGCACATTACAATTGTTACCCAATGGCCAAATCATCGTCTTAATGGCTGATCATCAAACCATTGGAGGTTATGCCAATTTGGGTCAAATAATTTTGGTAGATTTACCTAGGCTTGCACAATTAAATAACAATAGTCATTTTAAGTTAAGCATTACAAATGTTCAAACAGCCCATCAACTTTATCGATCAATACAGTCCTGGTTTATCCATTGACATCAATTGTGATATGGGAGAAGGTATGCAAAACGATGCCTTATTAATGTCCTATATCAGTAGTGCAAATATTGCATGTGGGTATCACGCTGGGGATGAGGCTACCATTAAAAGAACCATCGAATTGGCATTAGAAAATAATGTGGCTATTGGCGCACATCCAAGCTACCATGATCGAGAAAATTTTGGGAGACTGACTCAACCTATTGCTTTAGTTGAACTCGCTGAATTAATTAGTGATCAAATTTATTTATTTGAAAAAATCACCAACCAAATGGGTTGTAAGATCCATCATATAAAACTGCATGGCGCTTTGTACAATGATTGTGCAATGGATGCTTTATCAAGTAAAATTGTAGCACAAACAATTCAAGCCATAGATCCTTCCATCATGTTGTATGGATTGAGTGGAAGTCATACTATAAAAGAAGCAAAAGCAATTGGCTTACAAACTGTGCAAGAAGTTTTTGCGGATAGAACCTATCAGTCAAACGGACAATTAACACCAAGGTATTTGGATCATGCACTCATCACAGATCCAATTGAATCTGCAAAGCAAGTCTTGTCAATGGTGTTGGATCAAGAGATCAAGACAGTTGACGGAACAATGATTGGAGTCAACGCAGAAACGATTTGTATTCATGGAGATCATGAAGCAGCAGTTGAAATTGCAAAACACTTATTCAGTTCATTACAACAATACCAGATTGAAATCAAACAACCCTAATTCAAAAGCGACACTACCCTCTTTAACTGGAATAAGCTTAGGTGCCGCTTTTTTAATGGCCAATTCTTCTATTGGACCAGGTTTTCTAACACAAACTTCATTTTATACAGAACAACTTCTTACTAGTTTTGGATTTGTCATTTTAATTTCCATCCTGCTTGACTTTGGTGCACAAATCAATATTTGGAGAGCCATTACATTAAGCGGAATGCGCGCTCAAGAAATTGCGAATCAATTACTGCCAGGTCTTGGATACATTTTATCGCTATCAGTAGTGCTAGGTGGATTTGCATTCAATATTGGCAATATTGCAGGTTGTGGACTTGCACTCAATATATTAACGGGTATCAGCTTTGCAAAAGGGGCTATGTTAAGTGGAGTGATTGCCATACTTATTTTTTGGATAGATGAAATTGGTAAAATGTTAGATCGTCTCACTAAGATTTTAGGAATTGTAAAAATTAGTTTGACCTTATTAATAGTGTATGCAGCAAACCCACCCATCTTGGATGCAGTGCATCATAGTTTTGTGCCAGAACAAATTTCATTATTGGCTATCGTCACCATCGTGGGCGGCACAGTGGGCGGCTATATTACTTTCTCTGGCGCACATCGATTGGTGGATGCGGGCATGGTTGGCCCCAAACACATTGGGTTTGTTACCAAAAGCGCTAGCAGAGGGATTCTCATCTCCTCATTCATGCGCTTTATTTTATTCTTAGCAGTAGTAGGCGTGGTGTCTCAAGGCGTTCATTTAGATAAAAACAATCCTGCTGCCACTGTATTTGAAACCGCAGGAGGAAGATGGGGTTTATTTGTATTTGGTATTGTATTATGGAGCGCAGCTATTTCGTCTGTGATAGGTGCATCCTATACCTCTTATTCATTTATCAAAAAATTAGATATCCCGTTTTTAAATCATGAGCGATTTTCTATTAGTGGATTTATCTTGATTTCTACTTCTTTATTTATTTGGATTGGCAAACCAAAAGAATTGTTGCTTTTTGCTGGATTAATCAACGGATTCATACTCCCATTTGCACTCGCCATTATGTTAATTGCAAGCCGAAGAATTCCTGTCTTAAAACAATATAAATACCCCTTGTGGATCGAACTAGCTGGTTGGCTTGTTGTTGTATTGATGGGCTCGATGAGCATTTATGCCCTCATTGAATCCATCCTAAAATAAAAAATATCTTAGAAATTTTAATTGACTTTCATATCCGTATCCAATAGATCCAACTTTTGTTCTTTTGGTTTGATACCAAAATTATAGCGAATATTGATCCCAAATCTTCTTGTATCATTTTCCCTAAAACCTTTTGCATAAATACTACCCTGTCTTAAAGTAAATGTATTCTTATTAGTAAAGAAGATATCGTTCATGGATAAGGTTACGGTTAATTTTTTATTCAAAAATTGTCTATTCAATGAACTATTCAATTGACCAAAATTATCTAATTCATAAAATTGCTGCTGCCCATTGGTTCTCCAAAATCCATTGATAGTGAATGTGGATAGTTTATCTAATTTCAAAGACTGGAAAGTAAAGAATGTCCAGGTGGCTTTGTCAAATACGATTGGCTTTTGTTCATAAATACCATTGTATACATTATGGTTTAATTGGGCACCTACCACAGCAAAAAATGCTTTACCAGGAGGTATCACTGCAATCCCTCTAAAATAGGTCTCTCTACTTTTACCTAGATTGTCATAAGTACGATAAGAAATTTGTTTATTTTCAGTCGATTGATACAACACATTAGTAAAAATATCTTTAGTCTCATTTATTCCAAAAGCAAAAATTGGCTTGTCGTCCACACTGATATTCGCTTCGTAATTAGAAGTGAATTGAGGCCTTAAACTCGGATTCCCTGTTTCGTATAAAAAGGGATCAATGTATCTAGGAAATGGATTCAGGAACTCATAACTAGGCCTGCTGATAGTTTTACGATATACTAAATAGCCTCGCAATTCATAGCCAGCAATTTTTAAAAGTTTACGGCTTAAAAATACATAAGGGAACGCATCTGTTCTATTCAACGAAAAAGACGTATCAGAAGGAATTTTTTGTTCTCCTTGCATGATAGTCTGCTCTACCCTAGTACCAACTTTAAGCACCACTGCACCCCAAGTTTTTGATCCCTGAAGATACCCAGCATTAATTTGTTCTTTAAATGTATATTGACTAGTTCTAAAGTCATCTTTAATGTTCTTCCCATTCAACTCCCTTTGATAATTAGATTGATTTTTAAAATACAATAAACTTGATTTTACGCCTGTTTCAACAGTAACCCCTTTCCACTTCTTTTTATAATCTGTTTGATAAGTATAAAAATCTCTGTCATTGGAAAAATCACCAAATCCCTTTGAAACAAAACCACCAGCAAGTAGTGAATTATTATATTGTTGATCTGTTGAGGCTCTTATTAAGTTATACGAAAAATCAATCGTCCATTCTCCACCTAAAGAATCCAATTTAAGTTTAGACCTTACCGATTGATTCAAATTGAAATTGGATCCATCATTATTCACCAATGACCCAATTGCACTTAGGTTTTGCTTTGCATTTCTTACAAGAAAGGATTCGTTATTGGTGGTATTCACAAAAGATTGTCCACTTAGCCTTGCATCATAGTTTAATTCAAAACGATCGGTCCAATTTCTACCTAGACCAAACCCAATATAGGCTGATTTATTGGGGCTTAAAGTTTTCGCAGTTTGTTTCAATACCGTATCGATGGATAAAAAGCGATCCGTATTTACAATACTATACCCATCATTCTGGTTGTATTGTGTATTTAAATAGGAATTGTATTTATCTGTGGTATTGTTTAATGTAAGCCCAATAAATTGGTTTCCATAAACGCCTTGATTCATTCCAGTGTTCACAGAACCATTTAAACCAATCTTGATCCCTTTTTTCAAAACGATATTCACCACACCCCCACCGCCAGATGCATCGTATTTTGCAGAAGGCGTCCTTACCAGTTCAATTTTTTGAATGGAACTTGGTGGCAAACTTTTTAATAAGGTGGCCATATCAGAAGCACTCATCCTTAACTCTCTTCCATTAATCTGAATGCCTGCAGGTGACAACCCATTTAAATAAATATTTCCATCCTGATCAATAAATATACCAGGAATTTTTTCCATCGTCTCATAGGCATTGGTCGACGCAGCCGCTAAAGGCTCTGGATCCACCACCGATTTATCATCCTCTTGTCTAATCAAAGGCTTAGTGGAAGTTACCACGACTTCTTTTAATTGACCATTCAGCTCCTTCAATTCAATCTTTACATTATTTAAATTATCAAATTTGATTGTTCTATTATCTATTTGATATCCTACTGCACTTGTTTTTATTTTATAGAGTTTCCCAGGTGCTAAAATACTGATTGCAATGCCATTGCTATCTGCAACTAGATTTTGGGGCATAACACTATCTATTGTCTGAATCGTAATATTGGCAAAAGCAATGGGTTGGCTTTTTTTATCTACAACAGCTAACTTCAATGTTGCCATTTGACCAAAGCCGGCCTTTTGTATTAAAACAAATAAAAAGAAAAGTATTACGCTTGTATAACTTATTTTAAAACGCATCATCTAGCAATAAAAATTTTGTGGAGAATAGCGGGTTCGAACCGCTGACCTCTTGCATGCCATGCAAGCGCTCTACCAACTGAGCTAATCCCCCTTATTAAAATGTACCTACAATAAAAAGAGCAACGAAAAATCGTTGCTCTTTTTTATACAAGATTTTTTTTAAATTAAGTTTTCTCCTACGCCATCAATCCAATCTTTTACAGCTGCAGTCGTCACAGATTTTGGACGCTCTAATGGGAAGCCTAATGCACGATCCCAAGTTAAACTTGCCAATACACCTAATGCACGGCTTACTGCGAATAAAACGGTATAGAATTCGTATTCCACAATGCCATAATGCACTAGCAATGCACCACTATGTGCATCCACATTTGGCCAAGGATTTTTTACTTTCCCTAATGATTCCAAAATAGGAGGTACCGTTTCATAAATATTCCAAACTGTATTCACTAATTTATCATCTGGTAAATGTTTTTTACCAAATTCCATTTGTGCGGTGAAACGAGGATCTGTTTTTCTCAATACTGCGTGACCATAACCTGGTACAACTTTACCTTCACCCAATGTCTTTTGAACATATTCAACAATCTGCTCTTTAGAAGGGCTATCCGATCCAATCTGTTCTTGCATTTCTAAAATCCATTTAATCACTTCTTGATTTGCTAATCCATGTAAAGGACCTGCTAAACCATTCATACCTGCAGCGTAACTTAAATAAGGATCACTTAAAGCAGAGCCTACTAAATGCGTTGTATGCGCAGATACGTTTCCTCCTTCATGGTCTGCATGTATGGTCATGTACAAGCGCATTAATTCTTTAGTACTCTCATCTTCGTAACCCATCATGTAAGCAAGGTTACCAGCCCAATCCAATAAACCATTTGGATGAATATGTTGGTTGTTCTTATATTTTCTTCGGTAGATATACGCAGCAATTCTTGGCAATCTTGCGATCAAGTCCATTGAATCATCATAAGTATACTGCCAGTAATCTTTTTTATTCATGCCCTTTGCATATGCTTGCGCAAACTTACTCTCTGTTTGCAAAGCCATCACTGCAGCAACATACATGGTCATTGGGTGTGCATTTATTGGAAATGCATCTATCACATCAAATACATGGGAAGGAACATGGCTTCTTCTTTGCCAGTTGCTAGTCACTTTTTTAACATCTCTATCAGTTGGTAATTCACCAATCATCATTAAGTAAAACAACCCCTCTGGCAATGGCTCATCACCACCTAATACTTTTGGTAATTTTTCTTGTAATTCTGGGATAGAGTAACCTCTGAAACGAATACCTTCTTGCGCATCTAATAAGCTCGTCTCTGTAACAAGACCAGTCATACCTCTCATACCTTGATACACTTGGGCTAAAGTGATTTCCCCAATCTTCTTCTCGCCGTGCACTTTGAGCATTTCTTTGATCTCAGTAGCAGCAACTGATGCTTTTTCGCCAAAACGGTCTTTGATCTCTTCCATATACCCAATAATTATTGTTAAAGAAACGATTTAAAATTGGACACAAAGTTAACTAAGAAATGGTTATTTAGGGGCTTTTTTGTATAAATAATAGACCACAAAGACAAAAATAATGTTAGGTATCCAAGCCGCTATAAATGGAGGTAGATTGCCCTTTGTGGAGAAGATGGTAGAGAACCGATCTGTGATAATAAACAATGCCGCAATGGTAAAGCCCATTGCCAAATGCGCCCCACTTCCACCCCTGACTTTTCGGCCAGCAATGATAGCGCCAATCATGGTTAACAGCAATACAGTAATGGGGGTTGCATCTCGTCTATAACGTTCAATTTTTAACTCATTTAAGCCTTCTGAACCCCTTAAAGCTTCCGTCTTTATCTGTTTGATTAACTGTGGCGTTGTTAATTTGTCTTTGGCATATTTATCCTTTTCCAAATCAACCGGTTTAAAAGGATATTTTTTATGGGTGTTTGGCAGATACGTCACCAGTTCTTTTTTGTCTGTTACTTTACGCTCCAGCACTTCGGACAATTCCCAATCCTTTTTTGCGGTATCCCAAATAATTGCTTCTGCACGGATATTATACACTACTTGGTCCCCTTTTACAGTATAAGCAAAGAAGTTACTCCCTCTTTTGTAGGCTGTATCGTATCCATAAATTCCTGCGTAAGTAAAGGAATCAATCCTAAAATAATAATCATTAGACCCTCTTAATAAGGCATTGTATGAAGAGTTTGCGTCAATATAAGTCGCTTCAAAATCTCCACGAATATTATTTGCTTTTGGTACAATCCATTGGTTCGCTACCCATAATACCAAACCTAAAAAAAGTCCACCTATCCAATAAGGTCTTAACCAACGATTGTATGAAGTACCACTTGCTAAAATAGGAATAATCTCTGTTTGCCCTGCCATTTTAGAAGTAAAAAAAATGACTGCAATAAAAACAAATAAGGGAAATAACAATGCAATAATATGTGGTATAAATCCAACATAATAATTTTTAATAATCTCCGAGCTCGTCAAACCAGATTGTACAAAATTATCTGTTTTTTCACTTATATCAATCACCACTGCAATGACTGCAAAGAAAAAGATGGCAAAGAAAAATACTGCCAAGAATTTTTTTAATATGTACCAATCCAGTTTTTTCAATGCTTATAATCTTTTACTGATTTGTGGAATCATCTCTGTTTTCCATGCTTTATAATCTCCGGCAATAATATGTATTCTTGCTTGTTCGACCAACCAAAGGTAAAAGGATAGGTTTTGTATACTTGCTAGCTGCATGCCTAGGATTTCATCTGCAGCAAATAAATGTCTTAAATATCCCTTCGTGTAGTATTGACTCATTTCATTGGGTATACCCGGATCTATTGGACTAAAATCTTTGTACCATTTTTTATTCTTGATATTAATGACGCCCTCAGAAGTAAACACCATGCCATTGCGTCCATTTCTGGTAGGCATCACACAATCAAACATATCTATCCCTAAATCAATGGCTTCTAAAATATTCCAAGGGGTGCCTACACCCATTAAATAACGCGGCTTGTCCTTTGGTAGGTTTTCACAACATAGGGCAGTGAATTCATACATTTCCTCCTCCGTCTCCCCTACACTCAATCCACCAATGGCATTGCCTACTGCATTTTTAGAAGCAATATATTCACAAGAAGCTTTTCTTAAATCTTTATACAATCCACCTTGTACAATTGGAAATAAATTTTGTGTATGCCCATATAAGTCGGGCGTCTCTGCCAATCTATTAAAACACTTGTCCAACCAGGTATGCGTCAAATCCATACTCTTACTTACATATTCATAGGTACTTGGAATAGGAGGACATTCATCAAAAGCCATGATGATATCTGCGCCAATACTTCTTTGAATATCCATCACATTTTCTGGACTAAACAAATGCTTGCTACCATCGATATGGGATTGAAAGACCACCCCTTCTGGTTTGATTTTTCTGTTATTGGCCAAGGAGAAAACTTGGTAACCACCACTATCCGTTAAAATAGGCCGATCCCAGCCCATGAATTTGTGCAGCCCACCAGCAGCCTCAAGCACTTCTGTGCCTGGTCTTAGATATAAATGATATGTGTTGCCTAGGATAATTTTTGCATTGATATCCTGCTTCAATTGTTGTTGTGTCACTGCTTTTACAGAGCCAATGGTTCCTACAGGCATGAAAATAGGTGTCTGGATGACCCCATGATCGGTCGTGATGGTACCTGCTCTCGAAGCACCATGTTGACTCTCTGCTGCTAATTCAAATTGTAATGTCGCCATGAGGCAAAGGTAAGGTCAAAAATCTTTACTTTTGCCCTATGACAATCAATCTACCCTTTTCATCAACACTTTTATCAGAACTACTTATAGGCTTTTTTGCAGCTGTTATTGCCATTCAGGTTTTTTATTATTTATTCTTTTTTTTAAGACTCGCTATTTATAAGAAGCCAAAAAAAACAGGGCATGTAGAGCACCCAGTTTCTGTAGTGATTTGTGCACGTGACGAAGCCCATAATTTGGCGAATACTTTACCAGGTGTTTTGGTGCAAGAATATAGTACCACGCACGAAGTCGTCTTAGTGAATGACAATTCGGAAGATGAGACGAAATATTTATTAGATGAATTTAAAAAGTCATTTAAAAATTTAAACCCTGTTCAATTGACGCAGGAAGCCAAAATGATTGCAGGAAAGAAATTTCCACTTTCAATGGGAATCAAGTCGGCTAAAAATGAGACTTTATTATTAACAGACGCAGATTGTTTACCTGCAAGTGAACATTGGATGCGATTGATGCAGGATGGATATGACGAGGGGAAAGAAATTGTACTTGGTTATGGTGCATATAAAAAGAAGCCAGGCTTATTAAATAAACTCATTCGATTTGAGACCTTTCAAACTGCATTGCAATATTTCTCCTATGCCTTAGCAGGATTACCTTATATGGGGGTTGGTCGTAATTTGTCTTATAAGCGTGAACTATTTATCAAGAATAAAGGCTTCTCCTCTATCAATCAAATACCAAGTGGTGACGATGATTTATTTATTAATCAAGTGGCTAACAGTCGCAATACTGCGATTGTGGTAGACCATGATGCGCATACACTCAGTGAACCTAAGACCAGATTTAAAGATTGGATGACGCAAAAATACCGTCACTATACTACCAGTAAATTTTATAAAAAGAAACATGTTTTTTTATTAGGCTTATTTGCAATCAGTCAATTCTTAGTCTACCCAGCAATGATTGTAGCAATTATTTTTACAAAAGAATATACTATTATTATTAGCATATGGGCATTTAGGGCATTGCTACAAGGACTTATTTTACGAGGCGCGATGAAGAAATTAAATGAGCTAGACCTCTGGCTTTGGTACATTTTATTTGATATATGGTCCTTCTTCTATTATTTGATTACCTTGCCTAGTGTATGGAAAGCCCCACAGAAAAATTGGAATTAATCACACGCTACTTTGCGGATTTTACACCTGCGCAATTGACTCAATTGGCTGGATTGGAAGCGGCATATCAGGAATGGAATGCAAAGATAAATGTGGTATCCAGAAAAGATATTGACCAGATTTACCTGCACCATGTATTGCACTCGCTATGTATTGCTGCCATTGCAGAATGGACCCCAGGCACACAAGTGATTGATATTGGTTGTGGTGGAGGTTTCCCTACTGTTCCCTTAGCAATATTTTTTCCAGAAGTACAATTTTATGCAGTCGATAGTATTGCTAAGAAATTAAAAGTAGTGGACGCCGTTTGCGAGATGGTGGGCATTAAAAATATTGAGACAAAGCATACTCGTGTAGAAGACATCAAAAATAAAAAGTTCGATTACGCAGTGAGTAGAGCAGTGGCGCCACTTAAGGATTTATGGAGATGGGCGAATCCAGTACTCGTTAAAAAACCAAACCAACCCAATGGTTTAATTTGTTTAAAAGGCGGTGACTTGCATCAAGAGATTTTCGAAAGCGGCACTAGACCAAAGATGATGCCGATCTATGATATCTTTAAAGAAGAGTACTTTAAAGAGAAATATATTATTCAAGTGAAAAAATAAATAAAGGCGTTCAATTGAACGGCTTATTTATAAGTCTAAAATTCCGAAACAACACCTATAACTCGCTCTATGCTCGCAGGCTCGAATATTCGCTTGAGCATAGCATTATTTCAAAACTTCTCTCTCTTTTAAATATCTATACTAAGTAAGTAAGTAACTAATTAATTCGGAATCTCTATTTTATTATTACTTCTATTAATGTCTGGCATTCTTTGACTAGGATCAATCTCGATAGATTTGATTGCGCCTAATGGTTGCGTTGTTTCAAAGGTATAAGTTGGCTGCGCCCATTTCCATTCAGGGTGATTGATTTGCTTTACAGTGCCCTCTTGCTGTTTTCCTCCCAACATTAAATCCAATGGCATATAATGTAATTCACTTGTGCCGTCTTTATATGTTACAACAACTTCAACAGGCATTGGGAATTTCCCTATTCTTTGAATACTAATTAATGCTGCATTACCGCTTACTTGTATATCATTTAAGCCATAATCAATGGTCTTGGTACTATTCACCCAATATTCTTTTAACCATTGTAATTGCAACCCACTTGTTTTTTCTGCTACTCTTATAAAATCATTTGCATTTGGATGTTTAAATTTCCAAGTGTTATAATAATTCAACATCAATTGATCACGATTTGCTTCTCCCATCACATAACCAAGTAATCCTATGAAAGTTCCACCCTTACTATAGGCTGCACTGCTGTATGCATAATTGGTATTAAAATGATCGGCATGCGTTGACATAGGTTCTTCGAAACCACTTTTAGCCAATGCTAAATAACCATTATAGTTGCCAAACTGAACTGCAGGCAACATGGTTGCTTGTTTTTCAAAATTGGCAACAAGTTGTTTTTTTGCTGCTTCACTTATATGCGGAGATTGTGTTGCAAAGTTTTTCTCATAATGATGCGTCACATCATCCTCTCCATAACTCGTAAACCCTTCATCCATCCAGGCAAATAAACTTTCGTTACTTCCTAAAACATGTTGATACCAGCTATGTATCCACTCATGAAAAGCAGTACCTAAACTTGGCCCCACCAATAAAGTAGCCATAGCATATTCCATACCTCCGTCCCCACCTTGAATGAATGAATATTGAGGATAAGGATAGGCACCCATTTTCTTTTCCATATAAGGCAATACTTTTTCAGCAGCCCACAATACATTTGCCCAAGCACTATCTGCTTTCGCATCTTTTGCTTTATAGTATACATGAAGGGTCAAACCTTTACGCACTTCTTTAGACAAATGTTTAAAATTATTATCTGCAAACCATACAAAGTCATGAATGGTATTGCCTTTGAAGTTCCACACCTTATTACCGTCTTTATCTAAAGGGGCAGTTGGATTTTGAAGTACACCAGTTCCGCCCACCATATAGGCTTTATCCATTCTTAAAGTCACATCATAATTACCCCAAACACCATAAAACTCTCTAGCGATATAAGGGTTGGTATTCCATCCTTGGTAATCATACTCCACCATTTTAGGATACCACTGACTCATAGAATATCGAACACCTTCTTTATTGTCTCTACCAGATCTTCTTATTTGTACCGGCACTTGTGCTTCAAATTGCACATTCATTTTAACCACAGACTTTGGCAATATAGGCTGCGTTAAAACCACTTCTAAAATGGTTTCATGCTCAATCAATTGTTGCGCCTTACCATTAATTGTAATGGTATTTACTTTTTGAATGCCATATTCTTCTGGTTTTAGATTTTGAATACGATCACGCACACGCATATCCCAATCCTTTACTTCATCACCTCTTCGGCTAGTAAATGTGGTTTTACCTAATTCACGGCTTCTTAGATCCATATTTGAATTGGGTTGAAACGCATTCCAATACATATGAAAATACACTTTGCGTAAAGTGTCTGTAGAATTATTGGTGTACAAAATTTCCTCGGTACCCTTTACCGTATTTTTTTGCACGTCTAAACTGGCATCAATTTTATAATTGATCTGTTGTTGCCAACGCTCAGGTTGGGCAAATAATTGAATACTAATGAACATTGTCAAAAGGGCAAGGAAGGAAAACTTCTTTAACATAGGATGAATTTAATAAGTTCAATTTAAACAAAAAAAAGGTGGATTCCAAAGCGGGATGATAAAAGTAGTCTAAGAAGGCTTAATCCTTCCCCGCCACCACAATCACAATCTCCCCTTTCACCTGCTTCGCAGTAAAATGGAGGATTAAATTGTCGAGGGTATCTGTGATATTTTCTTCAAACATCTTAGTCAACTCACGGCTTACAGCAGCTTTACGCTCTGGACCGAATGTGGCTTTAAAAAGCTCGAGGGTTTTTACAAGACGCATAGGACTTTCATAAAAAATCATAGTACGCTCTTCATTGGCTAAAGACTCCATTAATGTTTTTCTACCTTTCTTTAAAGGAATAAAGCCTTCGAAGATAAAACGATTGGTAGGCAACCCACTATTCACTAAAGCTGGAACAAATGCGGTGGCACCTGGTAAACTAGTCACTGGCACACCTGCTGCTTTACATGCACGCACCAATAAAAATGCAGGATCCGAAATACCAGGGGTTCCTGCATCTGTAATGAGTGCAATATTTTTCCCAGCCATCAATTGTTGCACTAGGTGCTCCACCACTTTATGTTCATTGTGCTGATGAAATGGTGTAAGTGGCTTTTGGATTTGATAGTGCTGTAACAACTTGGAGGATGTCCTAGTGTCCTCACATAAAATAAAATCCACAGCTTGTAAAGT
>JBILCS010000067.1:0-9350 GCA_044353005.1 Sediminibacterium sp.
TGCAACAAATCACAACGGAATTACTGGAACAAATTAAATCCATTGTTGGTGCTGAATATGTTTTCACTGACGAAGAGAGCTTTGAAAAATATGGCAGGGACGAAACGGAAAAATTACATTATAGTCCAGCGGTCGTAGTAAAGCCTAGAAAGACAGAAGAGATTGCTGCATTGATGCAATTAGCGAATAAACACTTAATACCAGTCACACCAAGAGGTGCAGGCACGGGTTTAACAGGTGGTGCCTTGCCTCATTTAGGAGGTTTAGTGATTGCCATGGAAAGATTCAACCAAATTTTAGAGATTGATGAAAGAAATTTACAAGTCACCACTGAGCCTGGTGTGATCACTGAGGTTTTACAAAATGCGGTAAAGGAAAAAGGCTTATTCTACCCGCCCGATCCTGCTAGTAAAGGATCTTGTTTTATTGGTGGTAATATCTCTGAAAATTCAGGCGGACCTAAGGCAGTGAAATATGGTGTAGTGAAAGATTATGTTTTAAATTTAGAAATTGTTTTGCCTACAGGTGAAATTATATGGACAGGATCGAATGTATTAAAAAATGCAACGGGTTATAATTTAACGCAATTAATTGTTGGTAGCGAGGGTACATTAGGCATTGTGACTAAAATTGTTTTAAGATTAATCCCGCATCCAAAGTTTGATTTATTAATGCTTGCTCCATTCGATAGTCTAGAAAAAGCAAGTGAAGCCGTGAGTGCTATTTTTAGAGCAGGTATCACACCAAGTGCAATGGAACTGATGGAAATTGAATCTATAAAATTAGCTAGCAAATTATGTGAAAGCACTGCGATCACCATTACAGATAACTTAGCCGCGCATTTAATTATAGAAGTAGATGGCAATGATAAAGATGTATTGATGAAGGATATGGAAGCCATTGCTGAAGTTTTAACCAATTTTGAAGTGGGTGAATTATACTTTGCCGATGATGCCCAACAAAAAACGGAACTTTGGAAAATACGTAGAAAAGCCAACGAAGCCTCAGTGGCAGCAGGTTATACCATTGAAGAAGATACCGTGGTACCTAGAGCAGAACTACCTAAATTAATCAAAGGTGTTAAAGCATTGGCCGCAGAAAATGGATTCAAAGTTGTTTCTTATGGGCATGCAGGTGATGGAAATTTACATATTAGAATCAACCACCCACTGTACAAAAAGAGTTATGAAAATGAAGTGATACAAGGCATTCTTTTTAAAATATTCGAATTGGTAAAATCACTTGGGGGAACCATTAGCGGAGAGCACGGCATTGGTCTTATTCAAAAATCATTTATGCCAGTGATATTTGACCCTATCACTATGGAATTAATGAAGGGGATTAAAAAAGTATTTGATCCTAATCATATTTTAAACGCTGGTAAAATTTTTGATTCTAAATAATGAAAAATAAATTGATATACCTAATCCTATTTGCTTTAAGCAATAGCTTTATTTTAAAAGCACAGGAAGTCGTAAAGACCATGCCATCCATGAATGTGAATCCAATTTTCATTGGGGGTAATTTAGTGATTGGAGGGGGTGCTGGTTCCTTTCAAATTGGACTCAACCCTGAAATATATAAGCGTGTCAACGATTATGTGGACATTGGAGCAGCAACAAATTTATTCTTTCAATCCTTCAACCCAACTATAAGCAATGGATTACCTGGTATTTCCTCTAGAAGTTTTCAACTAGGTGCTGGCGCATTTACTAGGATCTGGCCGATTGAAAAGTTTTTTATACAGGTTCAACCAGAATATAATTATACATGGAGCAGATTTAAAGACAGGGGTACTGAAGGTGTTAATGCGGGGGCATCACGTAGCATTAGTTTTGGAGCCGAGAGTTTATTGGCTGGTATTGGATATGGTAGTAGATCAGAAAATGGGATGACTTATTTTAGTGTCATGATAGATCTATTAAAAAATATAAACTCTCCCTACAGAGATAGTTACAATAGAGCTGATCCCATTATTAGAGCTGGTTTCGCTTTTCCTATTCGCTCCAAGCGTTAATGGTTTGCATCACGGCTGCTGCATCTTTCACAACTGTGATTCTATCTCTCCAATCATCATACATGAAGCCTTCTTTATGCATATGCTCCATCATGGCAATCAATGGTGCATAATAACCTTCCCAATTCAATACAATCACTTTTTTTTGATGGATGTTTAAATTATTCCAGGTAAGCATCTCAAATAATTCATCCATCGTTCCTATTCCACCAGGTAAGATCACTGCCACATCCGCTTTATCGAACAATATTTTTTTTCGATCATGCATTGTTTCCGTAACAATCAACTCCGTCAATCCTTCGTGTTGAGCCTCCCACTCTAATAAAATTCGAGGAATGATACCTATCACCTTTCCTTTTTTTGCTAAAACAGCATCTGCAATGGCGCCCATAATGCCTTTGCCACCTCCCCCATAGACCAATTGAATCCCATTTTCACCCAATGCATTACCTAATTCAATTGCTTGATTTGTAAACCCTATTTGATTTCCTGATTTAGAACCACAAAAGACAGTAACAGATTGTATTTTCATTGGTTAGAATTAGTTAAGATCTGACACAAAATAATCAAAAAAGTCAAAGATTCTCATTACTTTGCCATATCAAAATGACAAATCATCAACTATGAGTGCAACTACCCTTTTTATATTCGTAATTCTTTACTTTTTAGTGTTATTAGGTGTCGCCAAAATCACTGGCAAGAATAGCAATAACATGTCGTTTTTCATTGGTAATAAAAATAGTAATTGGATGTTGGTTGCCTTTGGTATGATTGGCACTTCATTAAGTGGTGTCACTTTTGTGAGTGTGCCTGGTGCAGTAGGGAAAGATGCATTTCATTATTTACAAATTACATTAGGTTATTTAATTGGTTATATAACCATCGCATATGTGTTACTACCTATTTATTATAAATTAAACCTGACCTCTATATACCATTATTTGGAAGGTAGACTGGGATTCAGTGCATATAAGACAGGTGCCTCCTTTTTTATACTTTCAAGAACACTTGGGGCTACAGCAAGATTGTATTTAGTCGTAAAAATTTTACAATACTTTATCCTTGACAATATGCATGTACCCTTTTGGGCTACCACCATGGTGATCTTATTGATGATTTTATTGTATACCTATGAAGGTGGTGTTAAAACAATTGTTTGGACAGATACCTTACAAACCTCAGGCATGCTATTGGGCTTGATTATATGTAGTATCTATATTTTATCAGAACTTGACATGTCCGTATTACAAGGATTGAGTGCAATGCAAAATCAAGCTTTAGCTGGAAATCCGTCCATACACCTTGCTGACGTTTTTAGTACGGACGTAAATAGTAAATCCTTTTTCTTGAAGCAAATTATTGGAGGTGCATTTGTAACCTTAACAATGACTGGATTGGATCAAGAAATGATGCAAAAAAACATCTCAGTTAAAACGCTTAAGGATGCACAAAAAAATATGATCACGATTGGGTTCACCATGTTAATTGCAATTAGCTTATTCCTATACTTAGGTGGCTTATTGCATTTATATGCTGCTCAAAATAATATCACTGCTACAGGCGACGATTTATTTCCAACATTGGCTTTAAACCATATGCCTCCATATTTATCTATTATTTTTATTCTTGCATTGATCTCTGCCCTATTCCCAAGTGCAGATGGCGCAATCACTGCTTTAACATCTAGTTTCTGCATTGACATATTAGGAATACAAAGAAATAAAAATTGGTCCGAGGCGCAACAAAAGAAGATTAGACAAAGAACCCATTTAATTTTTGCCTTGATTTTTTTAATCATGGTCATGGCATTTAAGTGGATAGACAATAAGAGTACCATTGATTTATTATTAAAAATTGCCTCTTATACCTATGGTCCATTATTGGGTCTATTTGCATTTGGGATTTTAACCAAAAGAAGCATCAACAATTCACTTGTTCCAGTGATTTGTGTTTTAGCTCCAATCCTTTGTTTGGTGCTAGACTATTTCCAAGCGCAATTATTTGGTGATTTCCGTATTGGTCAGGAACTATTGATCATCAATGGAGGAATAACTTTTATAGGATTATGGCTCATTTCAAGCGCAAATAGCGAAAAAAAATAGACATTTGCAGCATGGATTTCATTCAACCTGCTGCCAATGACTATGTAACGCATTATAGTGATGCCACACCGGCCTATTTAAGGCCTATGTATGAGCAAACTATATTGATGCATCCTCATGCACATATGCAAAGTAATTGGAACCAAGGGGGCTTTTTAAGCTTTTTTAGTAAACTATTGTCACCTCATTCTATTTTAGAAATAGGCACGTTTTCTGGCTTTAGTGCCTTATGCTTAGCAGAAGGATTGATCAGCACAGGTACGATAGATACCATTGAACTTAGAGCTGAAGATGCCAATGCAGCCAGAGTCCATTTTGATGCAAGCCCAAAAGGACATCAAATCATCTCACATATTGGTGACGCCAAAGCAATCCTACCTACTCTTACAAAACAATGGGACCTGGTGTTTATAGACGCAGACAAGACTAGTTATATTGAATACTTTAATTTAGTGCTACCAATGCTTGCGGATAAAGGTGTGATCATTGCAGATAATGTATTATTTCACGGACAAGTGTTTGATGAAAAAATAACAGGAAAAAACGCTTTGGCAATACATGCATTTAACGAATTCATTTTACAACATAAAGGCATTGAAAAAATTATGTTGACCGTTAGAGACGGATTAACCTTAATTAGAAAAAAATAATATGAAGCAAACCCTACTCCTTACATTGACTTTATGGATGGCCATCCAAACTGGTTGGTCGCAAAATAATTCAGGTACCATTTCATATATCATGCAATATAAAGCCATTGCAATGAAGGAAATGAAACGAACTGGCGTGCCCGCTTCGATCACCCTTGCTCAAGCAATTCTTGAATCTAATAGTGGTGAAAGTGATTTAGCTAAAAACCATAATAACCACTTTGGCATTAAATGTAAATCAGATTGGACCGGTGCAAAAACCTATCAAGATGATGATGCAAAACAAGAATGTTTTAGAGCCTATGATGCAGCTGAAATGTCTTTTAAAGACCATTCAAACTTTTTAAAGAATCGACCAAACTATGTTGATTTATTTTTACTAGACCCAGTGGATGATACCGCATGGGCTTATGGACTTAAAAAAGCTGGGTATGCTACTGCTGCTGACTACCCTAAAAAATTATTAAAAATTATAGATGACTATGAATTAGCACAATACAATTTTCCAGAGCTTGAAAATGAAATTGAAGTGGAAGAAGCACCCGTAAAAAAGACAATTACTGATACACCAGTAAAGAAGGTGCTTGTTGATACCCCTGTAAACAAAGTGATTGTTGATACGCCCGTAAAAACTTTGAATAAACCTTTAGGTATTGCGCAAAAGAACTCAAATGATGATTTAGCTCCATTGTCTTCTAAGTCTTTGCCTTTAAAACCACTAGCTGCTGTTCAAAAAGATACCATCAAAAAAGAAGTCATTACAGCCGTTCAAACGACTCAAAAGGAACCTGTAAAAATTGAAATAGTTTCAAATCAACCAAAATACAATTATCCAGAAGGTAAATTTAGGATCAATCAAGTGCCAGTGATCCTTGGAAAAGAAAATATGTCTTTTATTGACATTGCACTTAAGTACAATGTGCCATTATATAAACTATTTGAATATAATGAAATTGAAGTTTCCAATCTATTAGTAAAAGATCAATTGATTTTCCTTGCTCCAAAAAAGAAAGCAGGTGCCACTTCATTTCATATGGTTAAATACAATACTAGTTTACATGAAATTAGTCAATTAGAAGGGATGCAACTTAGCCTATTAAAACTCTACAACCCCCAATTAACAGATCCTGTTAAAGAAGGCACACAGGTTTTATTATTTAAACAAAAAGACAATAGTCCTGTGATAAAAAAAGACAATAGCTTACTATTTAACAAAAGAAAAAAATAATTCCTCTACTCCAAAATAATTTATATGTCTACTATCCAAGTTTTAGATAAAACATTTGAACCCTATTTAAAAGAAGCTGCGATTCAAGAAAAAATTACTGAGCTAGCAGGACAATTAAACCAAGAATACGCAGGTAAGCGTCCTCTATTCTTATCTGTTCTTAATGGCGCTTTCCTATTTACCGCAGACCTATTCAAGCAAATCAGCATAGAGGCCGAAGTAAGTTTTATTAAATTGGCATCCTATAAAGGAACAAGTTCAACAGGCAATGTGATAACCGCAATAGGATTAGATATTAATGTGAAAGACAGGCATATCATTATTTTAGAGGATATTATTGACACAGGAAAAACTTTGCATCACTACCTGCCACAATTAGAAAGTATGCAACCTGCCTCGGTTAAAATTGCAGTATTACTGAATAAAAAAGAAGCATTAATTTATCCTGTTCAAATTGACTACGCTTGTTTTGAGATACCTAATAAATTCGTAGTGGGCTATGGACTGGATTATGATGGGTTAGGCAGAAACAGTAAAGACATCTATCAATTACAAGCATAAATAAAAAAAGGGACAATTTTAATTGTCCCTTTTTTTATCCTCTTATTTTAAACTTACTTAAAAGCTTCTTTTACTTTATCGTAAAAACTCTTATCTCCTTTAACAGGCTTAGGTTTAAAGTTTTCACTTTCTTGCATTTTGTTCAACGCGATTTTTTCTTCTTCACTTACTTCTTGAGGTGTCCATATATTTACATGGATCAACTGATCTCCCTTTGCATAGCCTTGTACTTCTGGGAATCCTTTACCTTTTAATCTAAATATTTTACCACTTTGTGTACCTGCTGGTATTTTAATTTTTGCACGGGCATCAATAGTAGGCACTTCGACACTTGTACCAAAAATGGCGTCTGGGATGGTAATGTATAAATCAAAAGAAACATTCAATCCATCTCTATGTAGGGACTCGTGTTGCTCTTCCTCTATCATGATAATTAAGTCTCCCGAAGACCCTCCACGTTCACCTGCGTTACCTTTGCCAGACATGCTCAATTGCATACCGTCTTGCACACCTGCAGGAATGTCTATTGAAATAGTCTCTTCTCCATATACTCTTCCCTCACCTTTACATGGAGTACATTTTGCAGTGACTGTACTTCCTTCTCCATTACATGTAGGACATGTATTTACAGTTTGCATTTGACCCAAGAATGTATTGGTTACTTTTCTTACTTGACCTGAACCCTTGCAAGTGCCACAGGTTTGTACACTAGAACTATCTTTAGCACCATTGCCTCCACAAGTAGTACAAAGCACATGCTTCTTCACTTTAACTTGTTTGTTCACCCCATTCGCTATCTCTTCGTAATTCAATTTTAATTTGATCCTTAAATTACTTCCTCTTTGGCCTCTTGCTTTTGTACCACCTCTAGAACGGCTTTGTCCACCGCCAAAAAATCCACCAAACATATCATCTCCAAACACATCACCAAACTGACTAAAGATATCATTCATATCCATTCCACCACCACCATATCCACCGCCGCCTCCACCTGTCCCGGGTCCAAAAGCTTGATGACCATGACGATCGTATTTCGCTTTCTTATCCGTATCACTTAAAATTTCATAGGCCTCCGCTGCTTCTTTAAATTTTTCTTCTGCTGCCTTATCTCCTGGATTTCTATCCGGGTGAAATTGCATCGCAACTTTACGGTAAGCCTTTTTAATTTCATCTGCAGATGAAGATTTGCTCACGCCTAATATTTCGTAAAAATCTCTTTTTGACATATTGCTTTGTTTATTTACCTACAACCACTTTTGCAAAACGAATAATTTTATCGTTCAAATAATATCCCTTAGTTACCTCGTCAATGACTTTGCCTTTTTTTGAAGCATCAGGAACTGGCACTTCAGTAATGGCTTCGTGTAATTCAACATTAAAAGGTTGATCAATGCTTTCCATTGCCTTTAAGCCTTTTGCATGAAGGGTGGTTCTGATTTTATTAAACACCAATTGGATGCCTTCTTTTTGAACAGCGATATCATCAGATCCATTCAATTGCTTCTCTGCACGATCACAGTCATCCATCACATCCAAAAGAGACACAATCACATCCTTACCAGCCGTTTGGATCAAATCCACGCGTTCTTTAGCAGTTCTTCTTTTAAAGTTTTCAAATTCTGCCATTAAGCGCAAATATTTATCCTTTTGGTCTGCCAAATCCGCCTTTAACTGATCTAACTCACTCAAGGGTACTTCCTCGGTTTCAGGGGCTGTTTGAGCGCCATTTTCTATATCTGCAATTGGTTCTTGACTTAATTGTTCTTTATCTTCCATAATTGACTATTTGTACTCTACCTCAAGCAAATATATTGCCAAAGCAATAAAAGAGCAAAATTGACATAAAAGGGACTTAAAATGAACAAGTTGTCACTCAATCTGTGCCTATCTTTGACAAATGACAAAGGTTTACCTAAATAAGCGCATTACCCCAAGGATCGCCATGGGGCATCCATGGATTTATAACAACGAAATAGATCGTATTGCTGGCATAGTTGCCCCAGGAGATATTGTAGAAGTCTACTATTTTGACGGTCAATTAGCAGGCCGAGGCTATATCAACCCAGGATCCCAAATCATGATCCGTTTATTGACTCGAAAAAGAGACAATATTGATGCAGCATTTTTTCATCAAAAAATTAGCGAAGCTTGGGCATATAGACAGCAATTGGGATACACCGAAAATTGCAGATTGGTATTTGGGGAAGCAGATGGCTTGCCAGCTTTGATCATAGACAAGTTCAATGATTATTTTGTTTTACAAACTTTATCATTGGGTATTGAACAATGGAAAACAGCCATTGTAGATGCAATCAATACCATCTTTAAACCAAAGGGAATTTATGAAAGGAATGATGTGCCTGTTAGAGAACTAGAGGGACTTGAACAAAAGAAGGATTTTTTATCCGACCCATTCCCAACAGAAATTATCATTCAAGAAAATGGTTTACAATTTTATGTAGATATTGAACATGGACAAAAGACAGGTTATTTTTTAGACCAGCAAGACAATCGTCGAGCAATTCAACATATTGTAAAAGGGGCAGATGTTTTAGGTGCATTTACTTATACAGGTACTTTTGAAATACATGCTGCACATTACGGTGCAAAATCTGTACTAGGTATTGATATTTCTGACAATGCCGTGGCCCAAGCCAATAGAAATGCTGCTTTAAATAAATTAGACCATATTGTAAAGTTTGAAGCAATGAATGCTTTTGATGTCCTAAAAAATTGGGGCAAAGAAGGCCGAAAATATGATGTGGTGATGTTGGATCCACCTGCTTTTACAA
>JBILCS010000068.1:0-9277 GCA_044353005.1 Sediminibacterium sp.
TTGAAGGTAAGTAGGGAAGTCTTGACCAGTGATCTTTTCTATGATTAAAGCCAATAAGACATAATTGGTATTGCAATATTTAAAAACACGGTCAGGATTGGCAGCAATAGCAGGTTTTTTTTGAATCATAAAATCCAAGACATCTTGGTTGGTATATAAACCTGATCTAAAAGGTGCTTCATTTTTTACCAATACCAATTTCTTTGCCCATCGACCTCTTTTTGTTTTATATCTAACTGATTTATATTTTTTAGACTCCAAGAAGATGGCATAATCAGGTAAGCCACTTCGATGGGATAATAACATTTCAATATTTACATTCTCGTAAGGGAATCCCGGTAAATATTGGCCTACAGACGCTTTCAGGTCTAATTGATCCTTTTCCCATAATTGAAGGGCGGCCATACCCGTGAATGTTTTAGAGACAGAAGCTAAGTGAATAGGGGTTGCTGCGACTAAGGCATCTTTAGTTTTATAATTGGCAAAACCTTTGTAATCTTCAAAAATAATTTCACCATTTTTTGCAACTAAAATTTGACCACTAAAGTTTTTATTCCCTAAAATGGATTGGTACTTTAATTTAATCGCTTCGGCATATTGTTCCTTTTCTCCAATAGATATTTTATTGTAGGTGAAATTATTGGCAGCACCTAAATAATTGGGACCCTGACTTGATCCACAGGAAGCAGTCAGTAATAAAATTTGTAACAATAAAAAGCATCGAACGATCATCTGTTAGTTTTTATAGGGTATAGCTATATAACGTAGATTAGATATAAAATATTGTGATTGAAGTCAAAACGCAGATTTTAAATTAACTTTGTAATATGAGCAAAATTGACCTAACCAGCTATCCCAAAGATAGAATTAAAGTACTTTTTTTAGAAAATATAAGTGACAAAGCGGTACAATACTTCAAACAACAAGGGTATGCAGATGTGAAGAAAGTAGCTGGGGCTTTAAGCGAGGAAGAATTGATTAAAGTGATCAAGGACGTGCATATTTTGGGCATTCGTTCAAAAACATTTATTTCTAAAAAGGTATTGGATAGTGCAAAAAAATTGCAAGCAATTGGATGCTTTTGCATTGGGGTTAACCAAGTGGATTTAAAAGCGTGTAAACAAAAAGGAATTGCAGTTTACAACGCGCCTTATAGCAATACAAGAAGTGTCGCTGAATTGGTTATTGGCGCTTCCATTTTATTAATTAGAAGAATTTTAGATAAAAACAAAGCAGCACATAATGGCATTTGGAATAAAGAGGCTAAGGGAAGTTTTGAATTAAGAGGCAAAACAATGGGCATCATTGGCTATGGCAACATCGGTACACAATTAAGTGTAATGGCAGAGGCGATGGGTATGCGTGTTCAATTTTATGATATCGAAACAAAGTTGCCATTAGGCAATGCGCAGGCAAGAAAATCGATGAAAGAAATTGTGAGTAGTTCAGATATTATTTCATTGCATGTGCCAGAGACCAACCAAACAAAAAATTTGATTCATAAAGCGTTGATTAAACAATTTAAATCAGGCTCGATTTTAGTCAATTATGCAAGGGGAGAAGTGGTGGATTTAGATGCTTTAGCAGAAGCCATTAAAGAAAAACATATTGCTGGTGCAGCGATAGATGTATTCCCTATTGAACCAGAAAAAAACGGAGATGCTTTTAACACCCCATTACAAGGTTTATCCAATGTCTTATTGACACCACATATTGGCGGATCCACAGAAGAAGCGCAAGAAAATATAGGAGAAGATGTAAGTATTAAATTATACCAATACCTGGAGCGAGGCGTCTCCAATGGATCTCATACCATCCCATCATTGAGTTTGCCACCAGTAGATGGTGCACATCGCATTTTACATATCCATAAAAATGTGCCTGGTGTTTTGGGTGCAATCAATACTTTGTTGTCTAAGAATAAAATAAATATTGTTGGTCAATACTTAAAAACAAATGATGAAATTGGCTATGTGGTGCTCGATGTGGATAGTAAATTATCCAAACAAGCCATGGCGCTATTAAAAGAAGTTAAAGAGACCATAAAAGTTAGGATGCTGTATTAATTGCAGAAAGCATTGCTTTAATTTCATCTACATCTACATCAAAATACTGCATGTTTTCTTGCATGCTTGATTGATTGAATGCCATTTTAGAAGGCATCGATTTTCTTGCAGAACTATGCATTTCCTTCGCACCTGTTTGCGCAACAATGGTTGCAATATTATCTGCTCGCACACCACTTCCAGGTAAAATAATGATTCTATCATTTGCTTTTTCAACCAATTGTTGAATCATTGGAATGGCATTGCCAACATTTGGCACTTGACCACTTGTTAAAATTCTTTTGCACCCAATATCAATTAATTGTTCTAATGCCAAAAATGGATCTTGACAACGATCAAATGCTCTATGAAAACTAATTTCCATATTACCTGCGGCTTGAATCAATGCACTTGTTCTTTTAGTATCTATACTTCCGTCTGCATTCAATAGTCCAATGACTGCTCCTTTAAAACCCAATTGCTGACAAGCCATCAAGTCGTTCTGCATTACCTGAAATTCTCTATCAGTGTATAAAAAATCTCCACCTCTTGGACGTATGATTGGGAAAATTGGCTGCTTGGTTAATTGAGACAATAATAATAAACTTCCATAAGAAGGCGTGGTACCACCTTCCATTGGATTCTCACAAAATTCAATTCTGTCTGCCCCTGCATTTAAAGCATTCAAAGCTGCCTCTATACTAAATGCTGCAATTTCAAGTATCCGTTTTGACATAACTTTTTTTGTTAGATTAAATATCCTGCATCATTTAATATATTGCCTTCCTTATTGCAAACAGAAAAATTAAATCCTTTTTGCAAAGCATAAGCTCCAACTTTACCTGCTTTATTCATTGCAACAAAACAAACTTGAATGTCTTTTGCTTTTTCTTTTTTTATTCGATTAATTTTTTCAACGACAAGCTTACAAGCCTGTTCCGGGCTTTTACCCTGACGCATCCATTCTACTACAGCACTTGCGCCAGCCACTCTGATCACATCTTCCCCCTGACCAGTCGCAACCACTGCACCCACTTCATTGTCTACATATAAACCCGCACCAATAATAGGGGAGTCCCCAACTCGACCACGCATTTTAAAACCTGCACCACTAGTGGTACAACTTCCACTTAAATTTCCAAATTGATCCAATGCAATCATACCAATGGTGTCATGATTCCACTGACCATCGGTTAATTTTGTTGGCGCATTGAATGCAGGATCATTGTAAGTAACAGATTGATTTTTCTCTACGTTAATGATTGGTTTGTAATTGGATGTTTTTAACCAAGCTTTATAATTCTTATTCGCTTCTTCTGATAATGCACCAGATTCTAATTTAAACCCATTCGCCAAAGCAAATGACTGTGCACCTGCACCCACCAAAAACACATGTGGTGATTTTTCCATGACTTTTCTTGCCACTGAAATAGGATGTTTGATGCGTTCTAAAAATGCAACTGATCCACAATTGAATTCATGATCCATAATAGAAGCATCTAAAGTAACAAAACCATCTCTGTCTGGGTTGGCATCTAAACCAACACAACAATTGATTTCATTTTCAGTCACCATCACACCTTGTTCTACCGCATCCAATGCATGACCTCCATTTTTTAATACTTCCCAAGCTGCTACATTGGCTCTGATTCCAGCATCCCAAGTAGATGCCACAATGGGTTGAATTAAATCAGATGGATTACCTGATTGGATGAAATTTGGTATCGAAAAACTGGTGATTCCTAATCCACTTAAATTGATAAATTTTCTTCTGTCCATGGTGATGATACGATTAATATTCAGTTCTTAAAGATAGTCAGTAAGCCGTTAATTTTGTACATTTATCAAGATTATGATGCAATCAATTTTTGATCAATATGGATGGGGAAATGCGAACGCTATCCCGTTAACGCAAGGGTTAATCAACCAAACTTTTGAAGTAAGTTCGGTGCAAGGTGAATTTATTCTACAAAATATCAATACCCAAGTTTTTAAGGATCCCTTTGCAATTGATCATAATATTAAAGCCATTGGTCAGTATTACAATACCAATCAACCAGATCAATTATTTACGTTTTTGATGCCAAATTTAAGAGGGGAGACCTTGATAGAATTGGAGGGAAAATACTATCGTGCATTTAAAAAAATAAACGGCATTGCCTTAGATGTATTATCAACTGCGTCTCAAGCTAAAGCAGCTGCCAATCAATTTGGACAATTCACTGCTAGTTTAATTGAATTCCCAATCGCGCAGTTAAAAGTCACTATCCCACAATTTCATGACCTTGCATTAAGGTTCCATCAATTTGAACAAGCTTTAATACATGGAGATACCACTAGGATTTCACAGGCAAAAGAGGCCATCTTGTTTTTACAATCCCATCAAGCTTATGTAAAACAATGGCTGCATTTTACAGGACATCAAGATGCGCATTTAAGGGTCACACACCATGATACAAAAATTAGCAATGTCTTGTTTAAGGACGATGCAGCTATTTGTGTTATCGATTTGGATACCACTATGCCTGGTTATTTTATTAGTGATGTCGGTGACATGTGCAGAACCTACCTCTGTCCAGTGAATGAAGCATGTAAGGATTTAAATCAAATAAAAGTGCTTCCAGAAAGATGGACTGCTATACAAGAAGGCTACTTAGAAGCGATGGGGGAGTTCTTGACTAATTTTGAGCAAGACCATTTTGCATTTTCAGGACAAAGTATCATTTATATGCAAGCACTCCGATTCTTGACAGACTTTCTAGAATTAGATCAATATTACCGCGTAGAAAGACAGGATCAAAATTTAGACCGAACCAATAACCAGATTCAATTATTGAAAGCATTCAATCAAATTCTTTAATACTGGTCATCCATTGCAAAGTCTGGCTTTCTGTTTTTCCATTTACCTCGGGTGAAATCTGGTATATCCTGTACTTGACCATTTTCTGCAATCGATTTCTCAGACAAAGGGGTAATCGCATACCAAGTGGCTAAATCGTAAACATCCATCGGGAACGGCACGGCTCTTTTAATACACTCTAAGAAGGCATTGATTACAAAAAAGTCCATTCCACCATGACCAGCTCCAGTGGCATCAGCCTCATAACGCTTCCATAATGGATGGTCATGCTGCTTTAAATACGCTTCTGGATTTTCCCATTGGTGCGCTTTAGGAGAAAGTCCTTCTATATATATATGTCCAGCTGAAAATTGACCAGCGTGGAAATCCTGCCATAAACCTTGCGTGCCTTGAACTCTAAAGCCAAGATTATAAGGACGGGGAGAATTGGTGTCATGTGTTAGCAATATCGTCTCTCCATTATAGGTCTGGATACTCGTTGTTACAATATCCCCCAATTTAAAATTTAATTTTGCATTAGCGTGATTATCACCACCTTGTGGATGGTTAACTATATATTTATGTAAACCTCTTGCTTTAGTTGCGACAGAAGATAGCCTTGTTAATTGATTGCCTCTATTGATATCAATCATCATTGCAGCAGGGCCTAGACCATGGGTTGGATACAATTCACCATTCCTATATAAGGAGTGGTTTGTTCTCCATTTTGCCTCACTATAGCCTTTATCCCCAAATTCAGCCCCTGAATTATAGGCAGTTATCCCATTATTGAACTTAACACCCCTTAAATCATGCTCATAACCACCTTGTAAGTGTAATAATTCACCAAATAAGCCTTTTCTAACCATATTATAGACCGCCAATACATCACGACGATAACATACATTCTCTAAACACATCACCGGTATATTGTATTTCTCACTGGCGTTCACCACATCCCAGCATTCCTTTATATTGATAGCACCACAGACTTCTACACCTGGAATGATCCCATTTTTAATGGCTTCTACCGCCTGAGGGATATGCCATTCCCAAGGAGTAGCAATGATCACTGCGTCTATATCTGTTCTTTTAAGTAGGTTTTTATAGTCTTCCTTACCATTTTTATACTCTATAGCAGCTGTTTTTCCAGCCTTTTTAAGGATGTTTTGGGCGTCCGCTAACATCTTTTCATCGGGATCTGCAAAAGCCACAAGCAACACATCTGCACGTTGAACTAATAATTCAATATGATTTTGGCCTCTAAATCCAGTACCAATGACTCCAATTTTAATGATGTCTTTTTTAGCATTGGATTGCGCTTTGATAAACTGTGGACTTAAACTTAAAGCGATAGATGCTAAACCAGCGTCTTGTACAAATTTTCGTCTTGATGAATGTATTGGCATAGTGTGATCTGTTTATCCTACAAAATACAACCTATTTTGTATTGAACAAACAGTATAACGATAGATTTAAACCTATATTAATTGCTTATAATTAACATTATGTTAAGTAGTATATTACAGGTAATACCCTTTTACTGGATGATTGTGCTATCTGCATACCAGATCCAATTGTTGATTAGATTTAATAAGCAATAAAAAAGCCCTCCCGTTTGGGAAGGCTTTAAATTTTATAGTCCTTGGGGTAAACCAATTGCTTATATACTATTGGTATTTGTCGTGCAACAAATCGTATTTGGTAAACTTCGCGTCTAACTCGTCGTATAGTTTTTGATTGGCTCTATTTTTATCTCTTTTAGCAGCATATAATGTTGCTAAGAAATCTACAGATCTAGCAGCCACATTCTTCTCTTGTTTAGATAATGTTGTTTTGTCTTTCACAATATTGAAGGCATTTTCAATCCACTCAATAGCTTGGTCCACTTTTGCTTTCATTGGTGCATCCAAAGCTAGATTCAATTTTTTAATAGAATCCTGCTGTGCCTTAAATGCAGCATCAAAAGCCAATTTCTTCTTTGGATCTTTAGGCGCAACTGGCTTATTCGCATTTATTTGTTGTAAAGCTCTGATATTGTTAACGAATTGGTCGTCAAATACAGTGTATTGGTTGTAGTAACTAATCCCCACATTAAATGCAGCTGCAAAGTTCGTAGTATTCAACTTATAGGCTCTCATATAGGCATCCGCTGCTTTATCTAAATAATAGTTTGCTTTATCGTCAGATAAACCATCTACGTTTCTGGCAGCCATAAACATGTCACCATACATTTGACATTCTGTTTCATTTATAGTATTTGCAGCTATTTGAGCTTCATAAGCAGCTACTTTTTGCAGAGCTGTCAAATTTTTATCGATATAATCTGCTCTAAATTCAAACCATTTTTCTTCTGGATAATTCTGCTCTGAAATCGTATAGTACTGATCAAATAAGTCTTTGTCCTTCCTCTCAGCTGCTTTAATTAAAACAAATTTATACATGTCCAATAGATCTGGCGATTTCATATTCGCATTGATCATTCTAGTGTAGTACTTGATAGTAAGGTCATCGTTACCTGCATTTTGGTTTGAATAACCTGCATACATCAATGTTGTTGTATCAAATGGTTGCTTATTCGTAGACCAACCTTTTGAGAAAATGATATCACTTAAAACCACGCCTCTATCAAAATTTGCAGCAGCTTCTTTCCATTTCTTTTCTCCAAAAGCAGCTACGCCATCTTTAAAGCTTTTAATATACACTTCAAAAAATGGTTCTTGTCCACTTTTAATGGCAAAAGTGAATTCAGGATCTGCCTTAATATAGTCCTCTAAACTCTTATATAATTTCTCAGCAGCATCTGGATATTTAGCAGCTGGATCCTTAGATAAACCTGCATAAATTTTTGATTTCCAGTAATACCCTTCTGCAGTTGTTTCTAGACTTGCTTTTTTTGTAACCGCTTTTTCGTATTCAGTCTTAGCAGACTCAAAATTATTTAATAATAAGCTTGTCTCTACCTTTTTGAAGTCTTGAGCGAAAGCTGTTTGCATCAATGTCATCAAAAACATTGCACCAATCCATTTTTTCATAATGATTATTTTAAAGTTCTAAGTTAATTAATTTATGCTTCGGGCGTATCGGCTCCTTCATTATTAATAGTATCATCAAACTCAGCAGGTTCATCATCCACAACATTTAAGTCTGATTTAGTTGAAGTATCTCCTGTAACTGATTCTATTTCAGCAATTTCACCTTCTTCTGGAACGTCCTGTTCTTCGATCTTAGAAGTTGCGGCAATCTCATCATTTTCGTCTAAACGAATCAATTTAACGCCCTGTGTTGCTCTACCCGCTTCTCTAATATCAGCAATACTAGTTCGAATGGTTACACCAGATTTACAAGTGATGATTAAGTCCTCTTTTTCTAATACATCCATTAAGCCAACCAAACTTCCTGTTTTTTCGGTCACATTGATTGTTTTAACCCCCTTACCACCACGGTTGGTGATACGATAGTCATCAATTGGAGTTCGCTTTCCATATCCTTGTTGACTCACTACTAAAATGGTGCGGTCTTTATCTTCTCTGCTTACGCAAACTAGGCCAACCACTTCGTCCGTTTCGTCATCTACTTCGATACCAGCAACACCAATCGCGCCTCTTCCTGTTGGTCTTACTTTTTCTTCTGGGAAACGAATGGCACGACCAGACTTCACAGCCATCATCACTTCGTTGTTACCATCCGTTAAACGTGCTGCTAATAATTCATCGCCTTCGTTGATAGTAATAGCGTTCACACCATTGACTCTTGGACGACTAAATTCTTCCAAACATGTTTTCTTGATGATTCCTTTCTTAGTACATAAAATGATATAATGATTATTCACATAATCCTTATCAGCCAAATTACGCACTTCGATAATTGCCTTTACTTTATCGTCTTGTGGAAGTTGAATTAAGTTTTGGATCGCTCTACCCTTACTTGTTTTTTCTCCTTCTGGAATTTCATATACACGCATCCAGAAACATCTTCCTTTTTCTGTAAAGAACAACATGGTATCGTGGGTAGATGCAATAAATAAATGCTCTACATAATCTTCTTCTCTTGTCTTAGAACCAATGGCACCGCGGCCTCCACGTTTTTGTTGACGATATTCAGTGGCAGATGTACGCTTGATATATCCTAAATGAGAAATGGTAATCACCACATCTTCTTCTTCGATTAAATCTTCGATACGCATTTCGTCTGCCAAGTATTGGATTTCAGATTTACGCTCGTCACCAAACTTTTCTTTCACTTCTAATAATTCAGTTTTGATGAGTTCAAAACGTAAATGTTCGCTTCCTAATAATTCTTTTAAAGAAGCAATTAATTTCATTAATTGGTCAAATTCTTCTTTAATTTTTTCACGCTCCATACCCGTTAAACGTTGCAATCTTAATTCTAA
>JBILCS010000017.1:0-29606 GCA_044353005.1 Sediminibacterium sp.
AATGCTTTATCACTTGCAAAAACCAAGGCTTCGATATGCGGTATGATTTGACTTATTTCCATAATGCTTTTGCTTATCCGTTTAATGCAGCTGCACCACTCACGATCTCTGTTAATTCAGTCGTAATAGCAGCTTGTCTTGCACGGTTATAAGATATTTTCAATGATTTCAACAATTCGTTGGCGTTTTCACTTGCTTTATCCATCGCAGTCATTCTAGCGCCATGCTCACTTGCATTGGCATCCAAAACGGCTTTGAATAATTGCGTGTTCAATATTTTAGGCATCAATTCTGCCACCAAAGCTTCCTTCTGTGGTTCAAAAATGAAATCTGTTTTTTTAGCGTTTGCTTTCTTTTCCATTTTCGGAATCGGTAAGAAAGGCTCTGATTTAAATTCTTGTGTTGCTGCGTTTTTAAATTCGCTATACACAATCTCAATGGCGTCAAACTCTTTATTTTCAAAGGCTTTCATGGCAGCTTTAGCAGCAGCTTGAACAGTTTCGAATTTTAAATTTAAAAAGATATCCTTAAAATCGGAATTCGTATTAAAACCTAATTTACTTAAACTTTCATATCCTTTTTTACCAATGTTCCAGATAGTTACATTTTGTGTTGGATATTTTTCGGCAATCGTTGCGCGGGTCATTTTTACCAAATTGGCATTGTATCCACCACACAATCCTCTATCAGAAGTTACCACAATAAATAAGACATTGTTCACGGTACGTTGTTCTGCAAGGGCCAAATTCATATCTCCCTCTAAGCTACTAATGATATTGCTTAGCATATCTTGTAGTTTACGAGCGTAAGGTCTCATTTGGGTAATGGCGTCTTGTGCACGACGTAATTTGGCAGCACTCACCATTTTCATTGCTTTGGTGATTTGCTGTGTACTTTGGGTACTCTTAATCCTGTTTCTAACTTCCTTTAATTGTCCAGCCATAGTGCTTATTTATTAGGCGAGCAAAGGTATCATTTTTTAGCCAATTTCCCCCTCAAACCGCCTATAACTTAATTTTTTGATCCAACCTGCCTTAAAATCATCAATTCCACCCCAATTACTTATCTTTGAAGCCCCTTGATTAACAAGGACAAACACCCAATTTTAGCGAGAATATGTTGCAAATTATCAATAAACTATTTGGCGGATCTAAAAGTGAGAAAGACGTCAAGAAAATACAGTATTTGGTTCCAGTGATCAATGGCCATTTTGAGGCGTATAAAACCCTTAGTCATGACCAATTGAGGAACAAAACGGAGGAGTTTAAATTCCGTATTAAAACACATCTTGAGTCCATTGACCAAGTGATTGCAGAGGCTCAAAATAATGCCGAGGCTTTAGATATTGCCGATTTATTAGGCAAAGACGCCATTTACCAAGAGATTGACAAATTAAAAAAAGACCGTGACCAGGCTTTAGAGCAAGTCTTGTGGACGATTTTACCCGAAGCATTTGCAGTGGTGAAAGAAGCAGCTCGACGTTTTACAGAAAATGAAGCATTGACAGCAACCGCAACGGATATGGATCGTGACTTGTCTGTTAAAAAAGAATATGTGACCATCCAGGGGGATCAATCCGTTTTCCAATCCACATGGAAAGCTGCAGGCACACCAGTGAGATGGAATATGGTGCATTATGATGTGCAGTTAATTGGTGGTATCGTTTTACACCAAGGAAAAATTGCCGAGATGTCCACTGGAGAAGGAAAGACATTGGTATCTACGCTGCCAGCTTATTTAAATGCTTTGGCAGAGGAAGGGGTGCATATTGTAACAGTCAATGATTATTTAGCGAAAAGAGATAGCGAGTGGAATGGAACCATCTTTGAGTGGTTGGGTATTACGGTAGATTGTATTGATAAGCATCAACCTAATTCTGAGGATAGAAGAAACGCCTACAGAGCAGGCATCACTTATGGTACCAACAACGAATTTGGATTTGATTATTTGAGAGACAATATGGTGCATACGCCAAACGAAATGGTACAACGTAAGCATCATTATGCGATGGTGGATGAGGTGGATAGTGTTTTGATTGATGATGCGCGTACGCCTTTAATTATTTCTGGTCCAATTGGACATCAAACTGGGGAACAACAATACTTTCAATTAAAACCAAGGATTGAACAATTGGTGGATGTACAAAAGAAAGTGGCGAATCAATTTTTAATTGAGGCAAAAAAGAAAATCAGCGAAGGTAATGACGATCCTAAGGATGGCGGATTGGCCCTATACCGTGCTTTCAGGGCTTTGCCTAAAAATGGCGCTTTGATCAAATATTTAAGTGAGCCTGGTATTCGTGTGAAACTACAAAAGTCCGAGAATTTTTATTTGGCCGACCAGCAAAGAGAAATGCCAATTGTAGATGAGGCTTTGTATTTCCATATTGACGAGAAAAATAATTCAGTTGAATTAACAGATAAGGGTTTAGGATTAATCACTGGCGCTGGAGAAGATCCAAATTTCTTTTTATTACCTGATATCAGTGTGGCATTGAATGCAATTGATGTGGATGTAAATATTCCTGCCCAGCAGAAGATGCAACAAAAAGAAGTCATCATTTCTGATTACAGTATTAAAGCGGATCGAATTCATACAGTGAATCAATTGTTGAAGTCATACACTTTATTTGATAAGGATATTGAGTATGTGGTGATGGATGGTCAAGTGAAGATTGTGGATGAGCAAACTGGTCGTATCATGGAAGGTCGTCGTTATTCTGATGGCTTGCACCAAGCGATTGAGGCCAAAGAAAATGTGAAGATTGAAGCTGCAACACAAACTTATGCAACCATCACATTGCAAAACTTTTTTAGAATGTACCACAAGCTAGGTGGTATGACAGGTACTGCAGAAACAGAAGCATCTGAATTCTGGAGTATTTATAAATTAGATGTGGTCTCTATCCCTACCAATATTCCTGCAGTTCGTATAGATGAGCAAGATTTAGTTTTCAAAACCAAGCGTGAAAAATTTGGTGCGGTGATTGAATCTATCGAAGCATTGCGTGCAGACGGCAGACCGGTACTAGTGGGTACCACATCAGTGGAAGTGAGTGAGCTATTAAGTAGAATGTTGCGTCAAAAAAATATTCCACACAATGTGTTGAACGCAAAACAACATGCTAGAGAAGCACAAGTGGTTGCCGAAGCAGGTTTGACTGGCGCTGTTACGATAGCCACCAATATGGCGGGTCGTGGAACGGATATTAAATTAAGCCCCGAAGTGAAAGCAGTAGGTGGTTTGGCAATATTAGGTACAGAACGTCATGACTCTCGTCGTGTAGACAGACAGTTAAGAGGTCGTGCCGGAAGACAAGGTGATCCGGGTTCTTCTCAGTTCTTTGTTTCTCTAGAAGACGATTTAATGCGCATGTTCGGAAGTGAGCGTATTGCTAAAGTGATGGACTTTGCAGGATATAAAGAAGGCGAAGTGATTCAACATAGTATGATTACCAAGTCAATTGAACGTGCTCAGAAAAAAGTGGAAGAAAATAATTTTGGTGTAAGAAAGCGTTTGTTGGAATATGATGATGTGATGAATAAACAAAGAACGGTGATTTATAAAAAAAGAAACCATGCTTTGTTTGGTGAACGTTTGGCATTAGACCTAGACAACGCGTTTTATCAAGTGATTGAAAATTTAAGTTTCACGCACAAAACCACCAATGATTTTGAAGCCTTGAAATTGGCCTTGATTGTACAAGTTGGATTAGACACCAAAATCACTAAGGAAGAGTTTGCTGCACAAAAAGAAAATGACTTGGCAGAATCATTGTATCAAGAAGCGATTGCGCATTATGAGTATAAGAAAAAAGATATGATGCAAAATAGCATCCCTGTCTTTAAGAATATCAGAACCCAGGAAGGAAAGCATATTGAAAACGTGATTGTGCCTGTGAGTGATGGTAAAACAGTCTTCAATGTACTTGTGAATCTTGATAAAAATTTAGATACCAAGGGTGCTGCTTTAGCGACTGAATTTGAGAAGTCCATTTCGTTGAGCTTGATTGATGATGCATGGAAAGAGCATTTACGCGCGATGGATGATTTAAAACAATCTGTTCAAAATGCGACTTACGAGCAAAAAGATCCATTGGTGATTTATAAAATGGAAGCCTTTGAATTGTTCAGAAAAATGGATATTGCGATCAACTATCAAATGGTTCAATTTTTATGCCATGCACATATTCCTATCGAAGCGAATGAGGTAAAAGAAGGACGTCAACAAAAAACAGATTTGAGTAAGTTGAGTGCCAATAGAACAGAAAATGGTGCGCCAACAGAGAATGAGTACCATGATCCATCTACTCCTAAACAAGCGCCTATTACAGTGGGTCCAAAAATTGGACGCAATGATCCTTGTCCTTGTGGTAGTGGAAAAAAATATAAAGCTTGTCATGGAAAAGATGCCGCTTAATAAATATATTGATCACACAATACTAAAGCCAACCTGTTTGGTGTCAGATATTCATAAGGTTTGTGATGAAGCAAAAATGTATGCCTTTGCTGCAGTATGTGTGCCTCCTAATTTTGTAAAACTGGCAAAAACATTAACTGCAGGAACGGATGTGAAAGTAGCCACAGTGATTGGTTTCCCGTTTGGTTATAGTGCCACAGAGGCTAAGATTGCAGAAATTATTTTAGCCATGGTGGATGGCGCAGATGAGTTGGATGTGGTGGCCAATATTTCGGCGATCAAAAACGGAGACTGGATGGCCATTGCCGACGAGATTAACCATATCATGCCGGTGATTCGCTCTAAGGGTAAGATTGTAAAAATCATTATTGAATCGGGTGTCTTAACAGACGATGAGATTATAAAATGTTGCGATATTTATGGCATAGCAGGGATTGATTATCTAAAGACATCCACAGGCTATGCAGAAAAAGGTGCAAGTATAGAAGCAGTAAAATTATTCAGAAAATATTTACCAGAAAATGTGCAAATTAAAGCTTCAGGGGGTATTAGAGATTATGCCACTACAAAATTAATGATTGATGCAGGCGCCACAAGAATAGGATGTAGTGCTGGGGTAGCAATTGTTACAGGGGCACAAATTGATCAAACAAAAAGTAATTATTAAGCTATGTTACTCGATAAAATAAAAACCTTAGCAGCGCAGCATCAAGCAGAAAATATTGCAATAAGAAGACACTTGCATGCGCATCCAGAATTGAGTTATCAAGAATTTGAAACAAGTAAATATGTTCAAGCACAATTAACATCTATTGGTATTCCTTTTACTGTGATTGCAACAACGGGCGTCTTAGGGATCATTGAAGGGAAAAATCCTTCTAAGCGTGTGATTGCACTTCGTGCGGATATGGATGCATTGCCGATTGTTGAAGAGAATCAAATTGATTATAAGTCCAAACATGATGGTGTGATGCACGCCTGCGGACATGATGTGCATACCACTATTTTATTAGGGGCTGCCAAAATTTTATGGAGCCTGCGTGAAGAATTTGAAGGCACTATAAAATTATTATTCCAACCAGGAGAAGAAAAAAATCCAGGTGGTGCCACTTATATGATTCGGGATGGTGCTTTGGAAAATCCAAAGCCTCATGGTATTGTTGGATTACATGTGCATCCAGGATTGAATGAAGGGAAACTAAGTTTTAGAAAAGGACGCGTGATGGCCAGTGCGGATGAATTGTATATTAGTATCAAAGGTCCAGGTGGACATGCTGCAACACCTCATCAAACAGTGGATACTATTTTAGTAGCTGCGCAGTTGATTCAAAGTTTACAAACCATCATCTCTCGTAATAGAAATCCTCAAAATCCTTCCGTGTTGTCTATTTGTTCAATTCATGGTGGAAATACAACCAATGTGATTCCAAGTGAAGTAAAGTTGATGGGTACTTTTAGAGCCATGGATGAAGTATGGCGTTTTCAAGCACATGATTTAATGCTACAACAAGCAAAAGGCATAGCTTTAGCGACTGGAGCTGAGATTGATTTTAAGGTAGATGTGGGCTATCCTACTGTAGACAATGAACCAATGATTACAGAAGCGGCTTGGAAATTAGCGGATCAATACATGGGTAAGGACAATGTAGAAGAAACAGAAAAAAGAATGGGTGCCGAAGATTTTGGGTACTATTCACAAGTCATTCCAGGATGTTTTTTCCGCTTAGGGGTCAGGAACGAATCTATGGGTATTGTTCATAATGTACATACACCACATTTTAATATAGACGAAGCAGCCATCCAGCAAGGTGTTGGTATGATGGCTTGGCTGGGTGTTCAGTTATAAACAATTTTTATTTTTAAAATTTATTCATGTCAGATACAACTAATAGCAGCAATAAAGAAAAATTAAGAAGAGAGCAAGCCTTAGAATACCATGCAGCTGGAAGACCAGGTAAGATTGAAGTAGTTCCAACAAAAGAGGCAAAAACTCAAAAAGATTTATCCCTTGCATATAGTCCTGGTGTAGCTATTCCATGTACAGAGATTAAAAATAATCCCGCAGATGTATTCAAGTATACCGCTAAAGGAAATCTAGTAGGGGTGATTACCAATGGTACTGCTGTATTAGGTTTAGGGAATATTGGTCCCTTGGCAAGTAAGCCTGTCATGGAAGGTAAAGCCGTATTGTTTAAAATATTTGCAGACATTGATGTATTTGATATCGAGATCAACGAAACAGATCCAGACAAATTTGTAGAAATTGTAAAAGCATTAGAACCCACTTTTGGCGGGATCAATTTGGAAGATATTAAAGCCCCAGAATGTTTTTATATTGAACAGCGATTAAGAGAAGAGATGAATATTCCTGTGATGCATGATGACCAACATGGCACTGCAATTATTAGTAGTGCTGCTTTGTTGAATGCATTAACATTACAAAAGAAAAAAATTGACAAAGCAAAATTTGTTGTCAACGGCGCAGGTGCAGCAGCAATGGCTTGTATTAAATTATATGTAGCATTGGGCGCGCGGTACGAAAATTTTACACTTTTTGATAAGGATGGTGTGTTACATCAAGGTAGAACAGATTTAGGGGCAGATAGAAAACCATTTGCCATCAAGTCCGAAAAAATGACATTGCCTGAAGCCATTAAAACAGCTGATGTATTTTTAGGATTGAGCGTAGGCAATGTGGTGACAAAGGAAATGATTGCTTCTATGCCAAAAAATCCCATCGTATTTGCACTAGCCAATCCGGATCCAGAAATTGGATATGAAGAAGCAACATCTGTGCGTAAGGATATCATTATGGCTACAGGAAGATCAGATTATCCAAATCAAGTCAACAATGTACTTGGCTTTCCATATATTTTTAGAGGGGCATTAGACGTACGCGCATCTGCCATCAATGAAGCAATGAAATTGGCTGCAGTAAAAGCATTAGCAGAATTAGCAAAAACAGCTGTGCCTGACGTAGTGAATATGGCATACAATCAAACTAATTTATCATTTGGTCCACAATACATCATACCAAAGCCATTGGATCCAAGGTTATTAGGTACGCTGGCTCCGGCTGTGGCAAAAGCTGCTGTTGAATCTGGAGTGGCACAACAGCAAATTAGCAATTGGGCAGAATATGAATTAAGCTTAAATAAACGCTTAGGACTAGACAATCAAATGTTGCGTTTAATTAGTAATAAAGCGCGACGTGATCCAAAGCGTTTGGTATTTGCAGATGCAGAAAATATTAAAGTATTAAAAGCAGCGAGTATCATTTATGATGATGGCATTGCTTATCCAATTTTATTGGGTAACGAAGCAAGAATTAAAAATATTGCTGCTGAAAATAATATTGACATTGATGATTTACCAATCATTGATGTAAGAAGCGATGAAATGGAAGCGAAGCGTGAGTTCTTTGGTTCATTGTTATTCCAAAAAAGACAACGCAAGGGCATCAATAAATATGAGAGCCAAAAATTAATGCGCACACAAAATTATTTTGGTGCGATGATGGTAGAAACGGGCGAGGCAGACTCTATGTTGTCTGGATTGACACGTAATTATGCAGATGGTATTAAGCCAGCCTTGCAAATTATTGGAGTGGATGAAGGTGTGAAAAAGATTGCTGGAATGTATATCCTTTTAACAAAGAAAGGCCCCTTATTTTTAGCTGATACCACTGTGAACATTAGTCCAACTGCCGAGGAGTTGGCGGATATTACTTTACTAGTAGCCAAAGAAGTAAGGAATTTCAATATGGAGCCTCGTGTGGCGATGTTAAGTTATTCTAACTTTGGAAGCAGTGATACACCAGAAGCAAGATTGGTAGCAGAAGCATCAAAAATTGTAAAGCAAAAAAATCCTTCATTAATTGTGGATGGAGAAATGCAGGGTATGCTTGCATTTAATAAAGAAATATTGAAAGAAAATTATCCATTTAGCGATTTAGCGGATGCAGATGTGAACGTTTTGATTTTTCCAAATTTATCAGCAGGCAATATCGCATATCATTTATTGAAAGAGATTGGAGGAATTGATGTCATTGGTCCTGTCTTATTAGGTTTGAAAAAGCCAGTCAATGTGTTGCAATTAGGTTCAAGTGTGCGTAATATCATTAATATGGCCACTGTGGCAGTGGTGGATGCGCAATTAAAAACGAGAATAGATACGGCTACAGAAGTGGAAAGAACAAGCTGGTGGAAGAAATTAAAGAAGAAAAAGAAATAGTTAAAATAAGCCCATGGATTTTTTTACCCTATTTGGTAAGTACTTAATGATGCTCAAGGGCATGTTTACTGTAACCGAAAATAAACGTATGTTTTGGAAGGAGTATATCAGGCAATGTGTGGATATTGGTATTGGGTCTTTACCCATTGTAATTATTATTTCTTTTTTCTTAGGTGCCGTAACCACCGTTCAAACAGCTTCTCAATTGGTAAGTCCATTGGTGCCATTGTCTACCATTGGTATCATTGTTAGAGATAGTATTTTATTGGAATTTGCACCCACTTTTTTATGCATTGTTTTAGCAGGCGTGGTAGGTAGTAAAATTGCTAGTGAATTAGGCAATATGCGCGTTAGTGAGCAAATAGACGCATTGGAAATCATGGGTATTAATACTAAAAACTATTTAATCCTTCCAAAAATACTTGGCGCCATTACGACTGTTCCATTATTGGTGGGGATCTCTGCAGTCACTGGTATCTGGGGTGGCTATATCGTTGGAAGCTGGTCCAATGTGGTACCTGCCGAAGTTTTTATCACAGGTATTCGGAAAGATTTTGTGGTGCATTATATCAATATTAGTTTTTATAAATCGTTTATTTTCGCAATTATTATTAGCACTGTTCCTTCCTTTTATGGATATTATGTAAAAGGCGGGGCTTTAGAAATTGGAAAGACTGGAACTAAGTCTGTAGTGGTCAGTTGTATTTTAATTTTAATTGCAGATTATATCATTGCAGCCATCGCATTATAGTAGTAACTTTAGTACAAATACAATTGCATGAAAATAAGTTTTCACGGAGCAGCTCGTACGGTTACAGGTTCAAAACATTTAGTTCAATTAGCAAGTGGCGAAAATTTTTTGCTAGACTGTGGTTTGTTTCAAGGAATGGGAAGAGATACAGATTCCTATAATGCTCAGTTCGGCTTTGATGCAAAGACCATCAATTATGTCATTTTATCGCACGCACATATAGACCATTCAGGGCTATTACCAAAATTAGCTGCGGAAGGTTTTAGAGGAAAAATTTACTGCACACCAGCCACCAAAGCGTTGACCGAAATATTGCTAGAAGATTCTGCTATGATTCAAAGGGATGACGCAAAATTTAAAAATAAAAGATTGGCTAGAGAGGGGATGCCCCAAGTGGAACCCTTATACACCATGGACGATGTGAATTTACTACTTCCAATGTTGCAATCTGTTGAATATGATAAGCCTTATACCATTTCCGAAAATGTAGAGGTATTGTTTACCGAAGCTGGCCATATTATTGGAAGTGCTGCAGTGAATCTAAAGATCAAAGAAAATAAAATAATGCAGACCCTTACTTTTAGTGGGGATATAGGTAGGTATCGAGATATGATTTTAAGGTCTCCTGCAAATTTTCCAGCTGCAGATTTTATCATTATTGAAAGTACTTACGGCGACAAATTACATGACTTGATCCACACAACACCCGATGATTTATTAAAATGGATTCAATCTACTTGTGTAGAACAAAAAGGTAATTTAATTATCCCTGCATTTAGTGTTGGCAGAACCCAAGAAATTTTATTTGAACTCAATCAACTCTCTCTTGAAAAGCGCTTACCACATATACCTATCTATGTAGATAGTCCTTTGAGTATGGAGGCCACAGAAATGCTCAAAAAATTCCCTAAATATTATAACAAAAAAATACAAAGAATTTTAGAGGTAGACGATGATCCATTTGATTTTGAAGGCTTGCGCTATATCAAATCGGTTCATGAGAGTAAGGCTTTAAACGAAGACATGCATCCAAAAGTGATTATCTCCGCCTCCGGTATGGCAGATGCAGGCAGGGTAAAACATCATATCAAAAATAATATTAGTAGCAAAAAAAATACCATCTTAATGGTGGGGTATTGTGAGCCTCGATCCCTTGGAGGACGTTTAATGAATGGGGCTACTGAAGTTCGTATTTATGGAGAGCCATTTGAAGTAAGGTGTCAAATTGGATCAATCAGAAGTATGAGTGCGCATGGTGACTATGAAGATTTGATGCAGTTCTTAGCTTGTCAAAATCCCGCAGCTGTCAAACAAGTATATATTGTGCATGGCGAACCAGCAGTACAAGATCATTTTGCGGAAAGGCTTAAAAAGAAAGGGTTTAAGGACGTGATTGTGCCTGAATTGCATGAGACCTTTGAGTTGAAATAAATTCTATTTCATTGGACTAAAATTTGGTAAATTTGATCAAATACAACCAATATGGTCCAAATTAAACAATTGATTTTAACCTTCTTCATACTTGGTTTAAATCTTGCAGTGCTAGCGCAGTCCGGCACCATCATTACAAATATTCAATTAGTAGACGGAACAGGCAAACCTGCTATCAAAGCATCAGTAAGAATTGTTGGTAATAAGATTGTAGCTATTGGTAATTTGAAGCCCAATAAAATGGATCAAATCATTGACGGCAAGGGAAAAATTTTAGCACCTGGATTTATCGATTCGCATAGCCATCATTTTGGAGACCTCAATAAAAACAGAGCAGGCTTATCTACCTCAAGTCAGGGTATTACAACGATTGTGATTGGACAGGATGGAAACGGTTATCCAATGGATAGCCTAACTAAGTGGATGCAAGCAAATCCAGTGGTGTCCAATGTGGCAACTTATACAGGCCAGTCAAGCTTGCGTGAAATTGCTATGGGTGAAAATGATTTGTACCGAATGGCAACAGATGCTGAAATAACACAAATGAAATCGGTATTAGTTTCAGAATTAGAAAAAGGTTCTTTTGGTTTATCTACAGGATTAGAATATGAATCATCTTTTTATTCTAGTAAGCAAGAAGTACTTGATTTAGCAAAAGTCACTGCCGAGCATAAGGGACTATACACAAGTCATATAAGAAGTGAGGACTTACATATGGACGAAGCGATCGAAGAAATTATAGAGATTGGCAGACAAACAAAAATGCCTGTACAAGTATCACATATTAAAATTGCCAATAAATTAAATTGGGGCACTGCAAATTTAATTTTAAAGAAGTTAGACGAGGCAAGAAAAGCGGGTATCAATATCAGCGCAGATATCTATCCTTACACTTTTTGGAATTCAACTTTAAGGGTGTTATTTCCTGGAAAGGACTTTGATAATTTAGCCAGTGCAGAAATGGCTACTAAGCAATTGTTTGATCCTAGTGAATCTTACCTAATGCAGTTTGCGCCAATACCATCTTATAAAGGTAAATCGGTTACCGAAATTGGTGTCGAAAGAAATGAAAGCCCTGCACAAGCATTAATGAGTTTGATTAAAATTGCAGAAGACTTTAATAAAGCAAATCCAAATTATACAGGTGGTATCGAAGCCATTGCAGGAAAAGCAATGAGTGAGGAAGATGTGAAAGTATTTATGGCATGGCCAGAAGCAATTATCTGTTCAGATGGCAATGCAGGTGGACATCCAAGAGGATACGGCGCTTTCACAAGAGTGTTGGGAAAATATGTGAGAGAAGACAAAATCATGTCACTAGAAACAGCAATTTATAAAATGACTGGACAGTCTGCAGACTTCTTTGGATTCAAGAATAGAGGTCGTATTGCAGTTGGAAATTTTGCAGACTTGGTTTTGTTAGATCCAGCAACAGTCATAGATCAAGCAGATATTAAAAATAGTAAAGCATTGTCTACTGGCATAGAGATGGTTTGGGTGAATGGAACACTTGTTTATCAAGCACAGCAATCAACAGGCAAGCAGCCAGGAGTATTGATTAAAAGAAAATAACATGGAAAAAAAGAATGCAATTGTATTAACAGATGGCTTGTTAATGACTTCGGACGCAAAGACTGCCCATGGTTTAATTAGAGGAACTGAACGCTTTCATATCATTGGACTCGTGGACGGCGAGGCGAATGCTGGCAAAGACGCTGGCGAATTATTAGATGGCAAGCATAGAGGCATTCCAGTTTTTGCAACCATGGAATCTGCTATCGAAAAATTAGAAAAAGTAGATTATTTAATCATTGGTGTAGCGACTGTGGGAGGGGTATTGCCTAAAAATATGCTGGCCTTAATTTATGAAGCAGTCAAAAAAGGTATTTCTGTTGTGAATGGATTGCATGAATACTTAAATGACAAAGCCGACTTAGTGGCCATAGCGGCAAGTACTGGCGCAGCATTAATAGATGTTAGAAAACCAAAATCAAGAGCGGACTTACATTTTTGGGACGGTGCAATTTTTAATGTGACTGCACCCATTGTTGCTGTAATTGGAATGGACTGCGCTATGGGCAAGAGAACCACAGCTAGAATGTTAAAACAAGCTTGCATATCAGAAGGCATGAAAGCCGAAATGATTTATACAGGACAAACGGGCTGGTTACAAGGTGGCAAATATGGTTTTATTTTTGATTCTACATTAAATGATTTTGTTTCTGGAGAATTAGAACATGCTATTGTAAGTTGTTGGAAAGAGACCAGTCCAGATATTTTATTTTTAGAAGGTCAATCGGCTTTAAGAAATCCAAGCGGTCCATGTGGATTAGAATTATTGATTTCAGGCAATGCAAAACAGGTAGTTTTAATTTTTGCACCTAAACGAAAATATTTTGACAACGAGGCGCATTGGGGTGAGATCCCTTCTGTTGCATCTGAAATCGAGCTCATTCAAAAACTTGGATCAAAAGTGATTGCTGTTGCAATCAATACCGAAAACTGCACAGACGAAGAAGCCTTTGCATATCAAAAAGAGTATACTGCAAGCCTAGGTATGCCAGTATTGTTACCTATACAAGAAGGTGTGGCGCCGATCATCCCAATACTTAAAGCCTTAACAAAGTAGTCTTATGAAAATAGTAGCAGTAAGGGCATACTTGAAAAAAATGGCTTTAAAAAAGCCGTATACCATCGCCTACAATACCTTCTCGGATGTGTCTTTGGCATTTTTAGAAATAGAATTGGCCAATGGCATGATAGGATATGGATCCGGCAGTCCTGCAGAAGAAGTTGTAGGAGAAACAACCGAGCAGACAGTTTCTAATTTGAATACTTCATTTGTGGCAAATTTAGTTGGTAGAGATATTCGTCATTTTCAACAAATCATATTTGAATCCAATATACAATTTCCACATTTACCAGGCACATTGGCAGCAATTGATATTGCTTTGCATGATGCTTTTGGAAAATACTTAGGCGTATCCATTGCTTCTTTTTACGGACAAAAAATGAATGCATTGCCTACTTCCATGACCATCGGTATTAAAGGACTAGATGAAACAATCGAAGAAGCGAAGGAATATGCTGCAATGGGTTTTAAAGTGTTTAAAGTGAAGACCGGCATGGATGTGCATGAAGATATAGAACGCATCGCTGCATTGTATGCTGCATTTGGTAAAGATTATACCATACGTGTGGATGCCAATCAAGGCTATGATTTAGACCAATTGAAATTATTCTTAGAAGCAACAGCAAACTATCCTTTGGAATTAATCGAGCAACCTTTGCCAGTTGGTCAAGAGCAAAGTTTATTAGCGTTATCCGACGCACAAAGAAAACAATTAACGGCAGATGAAGCTTTAAAGGATCCACAAGCCGCTTTACATTTTTCTGCAGGCATTCAACCATTTGGTATCTACAATATTAAATTAATGAAATGCGGTGGATTACTTGGTGCCAAAGAAATTGCAACCATAGCGCAGCATGCAGGCATTGATTTATTTTGGGGTTGCAATGATGAAAGTATCATTAGCATCACGGCTGCATTGCATATGGCATATGCTTGTTCGAATACTAAATACATCGACTTGGATGGCAGCTTTGACCTGATGGAAGATTTAGTGACCGGAGGCTTTGAAGTGAAAGATGGATGTTTGGTCATTAACAATGCCGCTGGATTTGGTTTTACAAAAATTTAAAACAGTATCGTGCAGGCAAATCATTCAAACAATCAATTACAACCTAAATTAGGACTGAGAGCGGCCAGCTTTTTAGTGATCAGTGTGATCATAGGATCGGGGGTGTTTAAAAAAATTGCTCCAATGGCGCAAGAGTTGGGCACGCCTTGGTTGATTTTGCTATGTTGGCTGATTGCAGGTATCGTGAGTCTTGCTGGCGCATTGTGCACAGCAGAACTTGTAAGTATGTATCCCAATTCTGGTGGAGAGTACAATTATTTTCAAAAAATTTATGGCCGTTTTTTTTCTTTTTTATATGGATGGGCCAGTTTCGCAGTCATCAAGACCGCGGCCATTAGTGCCTTGGCTTATATTTTTGCACAGTCTTTAAATAGTTTATTTCCATTGCCTGTATTGGATTTAAATAGCACTTTTTTAGGACTGTATTTGTTTGAAAACTTATCCATTAAACTTTTAGCAGCATTATTGATAGTGTTGTTGACTATCTTGAATTATAGAGGTGTTCAATTTGCCGAAAAATTAAGTAGTATTTTGACCTATGCGATGTTAGGAGCCATCGCCTTTTTTTTAGTGGTTGGATTCGGCGCTGAGCAAGGCAGTATGGAAAACCTGAGGACTGCAGCGAAAGGCGCTAGTTCGGATTTGAATGGTTGGACACTCATGAAAGCCTTGTTTTTAGCAAGCTTAGGTGCATTTTGGGGTTATGATGGCTGGAATAATATTGCATTTATTGGGGAGGAAATTAAAAATCCTAAACGCAATCTTCCCCTAGCCTTAGGTTTAGGCACACTAGGTGTGATGGCGGTATATGTGATGATTAATTTCGTTTTTTTATATGTGATGCCAATTGATTTTTTCATAGCATTGAATGCAACACCAAATAAAATAGCAGCGGTAGAAGTGGCCGGGCAATTGAGTGGAACAATTGGAATGGCCATGGTTGCGTGTTTGATTTTAGTGACTACTATGAATTCAACCAATAGTAGTATTTTAATGTCGGCACGTATGTTGTACGCGATGGCTAGAGATAAGACATTTTTTAAACAAGCGGAATCGGTACATCCAAGATACAATACACCAGACAAGGCATTGTTTATTCAAGCAGCTTGGGCAGTGCTCTTGGTTTTCTCTGGAAGCTTTGATCAATTAACAGATATGCTTGTTTTTGCTGCTTTTCTTTTTTATGCTGCAACAGCAGTAGGACTTCTTTATTTAAGAATTAAACTGCCGCAGGCGGAAAGAACATATAAGGTCATTGGCTATCCAGTAGTGCCAATTTTGTTTTTATTATTTTGTATCACCATTTGTATCATGACATTAATTAATCAGCCTTATGAAGCATTAATGGGATTGATTTTAATTGCTTCAGGTTTACCAGTTTATTTTTGGCTGGGAAGGGCGAAATAATTATTAATGATATTGTCCTTTTCATTTGTAAGAAAATTAAGATAGGATTCTGCAATAGGGGACAATTTTTTTTCTTTCAACCAAATTAGTCGCCAAGTGGTTTGAATAGGCAGTCCTTTCATTGGAATAATTTTAAGCAATCCGCTTTCAATATCATTTCTGATTCCAATGATTGGCATAATAGAGTAACCAAGACCAGCAATGACTGCTTGTTTTACTGCTTCATTTGAAGTGAGCTCGATTTTCTTTTTAATTTTTATTTTATTTTTTGAAATAAAATTTTCCATGACAAGTCTTGTTCGAGAACCGGCTTCTCTAAAAATAAAAGGGGTATCAGTCAGGGTTTTGTCTCCTTTTAAGGGGGTAATCGCATCGTTATTACCAATTAAGAAAAGTTCGTTTTTAATTAAATCAAATTTTTCAAATTTGGTATTGTCTGGATCATGGGATATCAATGCAAAGTCTATTTCATATTGTAGTAAACTACTAAGCACCTTACTATAATTTGTTACATCCATCGTTAAATCAACTCCACTGTTTTGTTTTAAGTAATCTGCTAAAAAATAGGGCATGATATATTTTCCAGTTGATACAATTGCAATTTTAAGATGTCCTGCTAGCTTGTTTTTATAATTCTGTGATTTATAATTGATATTGTCAATTTCGCTAATAATACTTTCTGCTGCTATCGCAATTTCTTTTCCTAGTCCAGTTACTTGGATTTTTTTATTGATGATTTCAATCAATGGGTAGTCAAATTGATCCTGAAAATTCTTTAATTGGATAGAGATGGCAGGCTGAGTCAAATTTAATTTTTCTGCTGTCTTTGTGATGCTCAAAGTTTCAGTGACTATTAAATAGATTCTAAGTTGATGCAGCGTATAATTCATAAAAATAGTTTATAGCAAATATAATTAAGATATATAAACATTTATATTAAAATTAAGTGAATTTTGTTGTTATAATTTGAAAAATACTGTTTAATTTTTTTAGGTATTCATGATTACTAGTAATATATCAAATGCGGTACATGCACTTAACCAAGGTGAACTTGTTGCTATCCCTACCGAAACGGTATATGGTTTAGCAGGTAGTGCTTTCAATGAGCATGCAATTGATAAAATATTTAAATTAAAAAATAGACCCACTTGTAATCCCCTCATTCTGCACACGCATTCAATCGAGGAGATATTAAAATTTGTTCAACATATACCACCTGCTGCATTGAAATTGGCTGAAGCTTTTTGGCCTGGACCTTTGACTTTGCTTTTACCAAAAAAGTCCAACATACCACTAAGCGTTACATCTGGTAGTCATTTGGTGGCAGTTAGGATACCAAATCATGTAGTGACACTTTCATTATTGGAACAATTAGACTTTCCCTTAGTAGCGCCAAGCGCAAATCCTTATACCCGTATCAGCCCAACCAATTCAAAAATGGTGCATGATTATTTTGGAGATGATCTGCCGGTAATCTTAGAAGGAGATATTTGTTCAATAGGGATAGAGTCTACTATTGTTGGTTTTCATGAAAACACTCCAGTTATTTATAGACAAGGGGCCATTAGTGTGGATGCAATAGAATTTATTGCTGGCAAGTCAAAAGTGCAAGCAACCATCAAAGAGAAAGTGACTACACCAGGCATGTCCCCAATGCATTACGCGCCAAAGACAAATTTTTGTATTGTTGAAAGTTTATTAGATTTTATTTACGAAAATCAAGATCTTAAGATTGGCGTTCTTTCGCTTGGTAAATTAGAAATCACTCAGCCAAATACAACTTGCATCAATTTATCTTTAGCCGCAGATTTAGAAGAGGCTAGCACAAATTTATATAAGTCTATGTATGATTTAGATGGCATGGGGTTAGACTGCATCATCATTGAGCTCTTCCCTGAAGTAGGTATTGGAAAATCCTTGAATGACAGGATTTATCGGGCAAGTTTTAGGTAAAAAATATTGTCTTTAATTTAAATCAAATTCGTCAAATTAGATAATTTCTTTATATTTATTCTGACTTTCCCCATTGGTTGATTATTTACAAAACATATTCTTTTTATGTCTGGGAATTTTTTAACTGATATATTAGAAGAAACACATTGTATTGAGTCAATACAAGCGCTAGATAGTTGGTTTGCGGCTTCAAATAAAATACCACTTTTAGATTTAGTTAATGCGCATGAATATGGGGATAGCTTGATTGTAATAGATTCATATGGGGTTAAAAAAACAATTAGATCTATTTACGAAGAACTTGGCTACCCCATTAATAGAGGCCCTATTTTCTATGTTTCTAACTATGTCTTAAATTATAGTTTCGAAACTTATCTCATTTTTACCCAGGATGGAATTTTATGCCAAGATCCAAACAATAATAAAGCCGCTACATTTTATGCATGGGATAATTGGAAAGCTATCCTTTACACAAAACATAAAGACATAGAAGCCCCTGTTATTTTATTAGCCTATCCAGAAAATGAAGATAGTATTGAAATTAGCATCAGTCCAAAATTAGATATGGGTAAAAATATTCTATTACAAGATCAACTGTCCGCAATAGAGGCTTTTTATACTGAAATCGTAAAAATGGAGATGCATTTTGCACGTACACTTTTTGATAATTTGTGGGAAATTGTTGATGCTAATCGAAATAGTACATTGAATAATATACCATTGGATAAATTATTCATTTACAATGATCCGAGTTTAATCCAAGCATTGATTTAGTAATATAAAATTGAGCATGATGAACAAACTTTATAAGGTGCAACTTAAAGACGGGAAAATACCTGCTACGCTATATCAATCAACTGCAGAAGCGATAAAAGCGCATGGTGCAAGTAATATTGCTAAAATAGATGAAGTGCCTGCAAAAAAAGTGAGTTTAACCGAAGTCAATAAATCTAAGGATTTAGTGCTTGTTTTAAGCAGTCGAAGTGAAGAGGACTTGGCACTTTCAATTAAGTGTGGGTATGCTGTTACATATAATTGCCCTTCTTATAAGAAGATATTCCAGGGCATGAAATATTTAGAAGTTTCTGAAAATTTAGTTTTAGAAGGTGAGATTTATAAATTAGATAAGTTTGATTTAAAAACGCATCATGATTGGGCAGCAATTTTACCAAGGCATACTGAAAAACTTTGGAAATGGTCGATTTATCACCGAAATGCGAAAATTATTTCAATGGATGAAGCAGAGCATAAATATGGCAAAATAAATGGGGTACAAGGGGGTATAGGATATATTGATTTATCTGAAATTGCTGCAAATACAGAAAAACAACGCAAACTAGGTAATCCATTGCCAAATGAAAAAGTCTGTTTCAATTGTAAACAAATGATGTGGCTGGTGGGACTAGGACTAGGACTTAAGTGTAGGTTAACAAGTAAGAATATCGAAAATAGAAGACATACTTGTGACAAGTTTGAATTTAAATAGTCAATTTCGGAGGTAAATATTAGATTTTAAACTTATGATAACACTTTAAATGTAAATATTATTAAATATATAGTTATTTATAAATGAGTGTAATATAAATATAGACAACAAGATTTAGGCGATTACTTCTACCCGGTAGAGTTTTTTCAATATTTTAGATCATATACCGATTATAATAGCGTCGTTATATATTAATATATAGTTTAATATAATTCCATGAATTCAGCTTCTTTCTCTCTAATTCAATCTTCTTACTTCTATTTATTTCTTTTTTCTATCATCGTTTTATTCGATGTCCTCATTCGATTTAAATCTCCAATTAAACTAAAAAGCTTCTTCTTATTATTTGTATTTGCGCTTCTTGTAGGTTCCTTTTTTTTATCTATCAGGACTGTGCCGGATCGGTATATTCTCATTAGAATGGTTTGCCCAATGCTTATTGGAACTTCAATGGTTCAAATATTTACTAATTTATACTTTATCCAACACAAAAAGATAGCAAATATTTATTTGATTACTGCTTATGCGATTTACATCTATTTAATCATTTATGTACAAATAGTAGGATATGAAACTGTATTCCCAAAATTTAATAGCATCAACAGCTCAGCGTCTCAAGTAGGGAATAGTATCAACCTGCCTATGTATCTTGATATTTTTTTAGAGCTAGATTTTATACTATTTAACTTATTTTGTCTTTATTACATCTATAATATTTTATTTAAATTTTCGTTCAAGAATATTTATTTTAAAAGAGTAAAACGCTGGACGTTTTGTTTTTTTATAGTCATTTTTATGCAAATATTTTTTATTATCCTTTCTACTATTTTTAAATTCCCTAATGAATTTAATACTTATCTCCGAATTGTATTTGCTTTGGCTTTACTATTAATTATTTTATATAGACCTAATTTCATCAATAAAAATGGGTCTAAAATTTCATTTAGCTTTTTTTTTAAAAGAGATTCTTTTGAAGTTAAAATAAATGAAATTGATTTTAATTTTCACTTTTATAATAAAATGTATTGGAAAAATCAAACAGCTAATCTTATTGATTTTTCCAATATCATGGGCGTTTGTAAAGATTCTTTATTTAATCATATTTACTTAAAATATTCAATGAGTTTTGATAATTTAATTAATAAAAACAGAGTTAACTATTTCATAGAAATAATGAAACAACCTGAAAATAAAAATTTAACCATTGATGCGTTAAGTAAAGAAGCTGGCTTTTCATCAAGACAACAGTTATATAAGCCTTTCAAAAAATTCCATGGAGGCAATCCTTCTGATTTACTAGATGCTTTTGCGGACTAGTAAAAATAGAATTTATAAACTTTTATTGAGACTGTCGGCTTTGCCGACTTCCCAAATGGGCTCCTTACCAAATGCCAGGATTGCCAATGCTGCGCATTGTCTTCCTCGGTATTGATCCTTCGGGACTGCCGTTTTCGCTTAGCTCAAACGTCATCCCAAATGGGCTCCTTACCCAAAGCCTTTCAAAAGCAAACGAAGTTTGCTTTTGGCTTTTTTAACGCTCATCCGCTCAATCAAGCGAGCTTGTTTCGCGGCTTCGCATTAAAAAAGCCTATCACTTTGTGATAGGCTTTGTAGAGCGTACGGGATTCGAACCCGTATTACCTCCGTGAAAGGGAGGTGACCTAACCCTTAGTCGAACGCTCCATGGTCATCTAGGTTATTAGGGTCGCAAAAATAGGTCTCAAAGCCTTTACTGCCAAACAATTTTGTCATTTTTTTGATGATTTTTGAAATTAGACCTTCAAGCTGCTTGGCTTCCGCAAAGGTTTGTGTCCATATCAATCTTATAAGGTTTCTCGTAATCCTTGTTAATACAGACGCATCAGTGCTTATTTAAGATATTTTTTTAGTGCTTTTTTTAAAAGGATTGTATCTTTGCATCTCTATTAATAAATAAATCGAATACAATGAGTTCAGTTAAAGTGGCAATCAACGGTTTTGGACGAATCGGACGTTTAGTTTTCCGTCAAATATACAATACACCAGGAATCGAAGTCGTGGCAATCAATGACCTTACTTCTCCAGCTGCTTTAGCGCACTTATTAAAGTATGATAGTGCTCAAGGTCGTTTTGATGCCGATGTAAAATCTACAGAAGATGAAGTAGTGGTGAATGGCCATGCTGTTAAAATATATGCACAAAGAGATCCAGCTCAAATTCCTTGGGGCGCGCATGATGTAGATGTGGTGATTGAGTCTACTGGATTTTTTACAGATAAAGAAAAAGCGGAGTTACATATTAAAGCAGGTGCTAAGAGAGTGGTGATTTCTGCTCCAGCAACTGGCGAAATGAAGACAGTGGTGTTCAATACCAACCATGAAATTATTGATGGTACTGAAACAGTCATCTCTGGTGCATCTTGCACTACCAACTGTTTAGCGCCAATGGCAAAAGTTTTAGAAGAGCAATTTGGTATCGTGACTGGTTTAATGTTAACCGTGCATGCGTATACCAATGATCAAAATACATTAGACGGACCGCATCCAAAAAATGATTTAAGAAGAGCAAGAGCAGCTGCTGCAAACATCGTTCCTAACACAACAGGTGCTGCAAAAGCAATCGGTTTAGTATTGCCTAGTTTAAAAGGTAAATTAGATGGATCTGCACAACGTGTTCCAACCATCACGGGTTCTTTAACTGAATTAACCACTATCTTAACTAAGAAAGTAACTGCCGAAGAAGTAAATGCAGCTATGAAAGCAGCAGCAAATGAATCTTTTGGTTACACAGAAGATGAGATTGTAAGTTCTGATATCATTGGTATCTCATATGGTTCTTTATTTGATGCAACTCAAACTAAAGTAATGACACAAGGTGATGTGCAATTGGTGAAGACGGTAGCTTGGTACGATAACGAAATGAGCTATGTAAGCCAATTGGTGCGTACAGTGAAATACTTTGCAAGTAAAATTAAATAAGTAAATTAAACATATACAATGCCTCCGAAATCCGGGGGCATTTTTATTCAGTTGCTAAGTAGCCACAAAAATTATAAAAGAATTTAAACATATAATATGAGTAGTTTTCAATCATTTTCTTTCGCAGGTAAAAAAGCCCTTGTTCGTGTAGATTTTAACGTGCCCTTAAATGAGCAATATCAAATAACAGATGATACTCGTATGCGTGCGACTGTAAAAACAATTAATAAAATTGTACAAGACGGCGGTAGTGTTATTTTAATGAGCCATTTGGGTAGACCAAAGGATGGTCCTACCGAAAAATATTCTTTAAAACATGTGGTGGCACATTTGTCTAAATTACTAAGCGGCAAGGAGGTAGAGTTTGCGGAGGATTGCATAGGCCAAGAAGCAATAGATAAAGCAGCAGCTTTACAAGCAGGCCAGGTCTTGTTATTAGAGAACCTAAGATTTTATAAGGAAGAAGAAAAAGGCGACGCAGCTTTTGCAGAAAAATTAGCAAAACTAGGAGATGTCTATGTGAATGATGCTTTTGGTACAGCACATAGAGCACACGCATCTACAGCCATCATCGCGCAATATTTTACTAAAGAAAACAGAACTTTTGGTTTCTTAATGGAAGCAGAAGTAGTGAGTGCAGAAAAAGTATTGCACGAAGCACAAAAACCTTTTACGGCAATTATTGGTGGCGCGAAAGTGTCGGATAAAATTTTAATTATTGAAAACTTATTAGAGCGCGCTACCGATATCATTATTGGTGGTGGCATGGCTTACACTTTCTTTAAAGCCCAGGGCGGTCAAATTGGAACATCCATTTGTGAAGACGATCGTATGCCGCTTGCTTTAGAAATTTTAGAAAAAGCAAAAGCAAAAGGGGTTCAGATTCATTTGCCAATTGACAATATCATCACCACTGCTTTCTCTAATGATACAGAAAGAAAAAATTGCGAAAGCATGTCTATCCCAGATGGCTGGATGGGCTTGGATATTGGTGAACAATCAAGAGCGAATTTTAAATCAGTGATTTTGGCTAGTAAAACCATCTTATGGAACGGTCCAATGGGGGTGTTTGAAATGTCTAACTTCCAGGCAGGAACAAAAGCAATAGCCGAGGCTGTAGCCGAAGCAACCGAAAAAGGGGCTTTTAGTTTAGTAGGAGGTGGCGACAGTGTGTCAGCCGTGAATCAGTTTGGTTTCAATGACAAAGTAAGTTATGTAAGTACAGGCGGCGGCGCTTTATTAGAATATTTTGAAGGTAAAATTCTGCCAGGTATCGCTGCGATTAAGGGATAAATGGTCATAGTTCAGTTAATTATTTATAAGAACATGTTAATTATAACCCTTTCCGGCTTCGGGAGGGGTTCTTTTTGTCAGGACTTTCCGTCATAAAACAAGTTTGGTACTTGCTTTGCTCTATCTTTATAAACAAATACAAAACTATGTTACGTAAAAATTTAGGACTATTCATTTTTTTAGGAGTACTCGTAATTTTAATAGGCTATGGTTGCAACGGCTATAATGGCTTAGTAAATCAAGACGAGAATGTAAATCAAGCATGGAACAACGTGCAAAGTGATTACCAAAGACGTGCGGATTTGATCCCGAACTTGGTGAACACCGTAAAAGGAGAAGCAAATTTTGAGCAAACAACTTTACAGAATGTAATTGCTGCTCGTGCAAGCGCTACACAAATGAAAGTGGATGCAAAGGATTTGACGCCAGAAAAATTACAACAGTTTCAAGCGAGTCAAGGTCAATTGTCTCAAGCTTTAGGTCGTTTATTAGTGGTTTCAGAGAACTATCCTAATTTAAGAGCAAATGATGCCTTCCGTGGATTACAAGCTCAATTAGAAGGTACTGAAAACAGAATTAAAGTATCTAGAAATGATTTTAACGCTGCAATTGCTGATTATAACAAAAGAGCAAGATCATTTCCTTTGAACTTATTAGCTGGTATGTTTGGTTTCAAAACGAAAGAAGGATTTAAAGCAGACGAAGGTGCTTCTAAAGCGCCAGAAGTAAAATTCTAAGCTGTTTTAATCTCCAAACTATCAACACTATGTGGAATCCACTGAATCTATTTAAATCCAAAACGGATAACTTATTGAGTGCCTCGGACAAGCAACAGCTTGTCCAGGCGATTCAAGCTGCTGAACAAAATACAAGCGGCGAGATCCGTGTTTTTGTAGAGACAAGTATTCCTAAAAAACAGGACGCATTACAACGTGCAACCGAAATATTTTTCAAGAACAAGATGAACGAAACCAAGGACCGTAATGGTGTATTGGTATACGTAGCCGTATCGGACAAGAAATTGGCTATTTATGGCGATCAACAAATTCATGAAAAAGTAGGTGTGGAGTTTTGGTACAAACAAGTGCAAGAAATGACGGGTCATTTTAAACAAGCACATTATGTAGACGGCATGGTTGCTGTGATTGATGCTGTGGGTCATGCATTGAAAGATCATTTTCCGTATGATCGTGTAACGGATGAAAATGAATTATCTGACGAAATCATGATGGGCAAATGAGAAAAATAAAATTATTTGGCGCATTGCCTTTTCTTTTAGCAATCGTTTTATTTTTACAAGCATTGCTTTTTGCAAATAATACGTTCGCGCAGAATATCATTGCTAAGCCTAATCCTGCCACCCTAGTGACGGATGTAGCTGGCGTTTTGACTCCAGAACAAAAGCAGGCTTTAGAAAAAAAATTGGTAGCCATTGATGATAGTAGTTCCAATCAAATAGCTGTGGTGATTATCCCAACTTTAGACGGCTATCCAAAGGAAGAATATGCAACTAAATTATTTAGAGACTGGGGCATAGGTAATAAAAAAACCAATAATGGTGTACTCTTATTAGTAGCCATCAACGATCGTCAAATCAGAATCGAAGTAGGTTATGGATTAGAAGGTGCTATTCCAGATATTACAGCTTTAAATATTATTGATAATGATATTAAGCCTGCATTCAAAGCAGGTAATTATTACGAAGGGATTAACAAAGCAACAGACAATATCGCGAAAGCTGCTGTTGGAGAATACAAAGTCGCGAAAGCAAAAAAATCAAAATCTAAAGGGAGCGGAGGATTTTTGATTATCTTAATCATCATTTTTTTGATTTTAAGAAGTGGCCGAGGTGGCGGTGGATCCAATATTGGCGGCAGCGGATTTAGTGATGTTGCCACAGGATTGTTATTAGGCTCTATTCTCGGTGGAGGTGGTCGCGGCGGAGGTGGAGGATACGGAGGCGGTGGCGGTGGATTCGGCGGCTTTGGAGGTGGAAGCTCTGGTGGCGGTGGCGCAGGCGGATCTTGGTAAGACTGTACAAGATGAATTATTAGAAGATATTGAATATAAAAAAGAGCCTCCATTTGGAGGCTCTTTTAATGCGTACTTATTAAGTTAAGTTGTTAATGAAACCTATGCTCTATCATTCATTAAATTCATATTGGTTACATTTTCGGAAGTACTGCACTCACCACAGCAACCAATTCATTTTCGCCTTTTTGCTTTTTTGCTTTAATGATATCCCCTAGTATTTTAAAATTAAAATAAGGATCAGACTGTACACGATATCCCTGAGGGATGGCTTCTCTAAATTCAACAATCAAATCAATCCCTTTTTTAAACTTGACAGGATCCGTTGTTTTAATTAACAGCTGAGCAAATGGCGCGGTCATTTCAAATTTCTCAGATGACTGAATATTTAATTTAGCATAAGTAGCTGCCACAAAATCAAATACTTGCTCATCCCCATATTTAGTTAGGATGGTGGTGACTACCGTATTCAATCTTTTCTTCAATGTCTGTTTAGAAAATTCCTTAGCAATGGCAATGGCTTTAGTACTGTCCACAATTTCTAAAGCAGCTAAAGCAGCTCCTGCAACGGTATAAGAGGAGTCATACACCCATTTTTCATACAACGGGGTAAAGCTAGGCTTGTTGATTTTACTTAACACATTAATCGCATCTTCTCTTACAGTACTCACTTTATCTTTACCAGCAAGCTCTAAAATTTGCGCTTCCATTGTCGCATCAATTGCAGTTGGATTATAGCTATTTAAAGCAATAGAACGAATCACATAAAAACTGTCTTTGATTGCAGCCTCAATGATGGCTTTAGCTGCTGGATTTTTTAAATTAGCCCCTGCTTCATTGGCCGATTCAAAACGGTCCATGAAATTACGCGCATGCTTAAATTGATAAGCGTATTGTTCTATAGGCTTGGATTCATCTTTGGCCCAAAGTAACACCTTGTCATTGTCTACATTCACATTGTCTGGTGCCACAGCAGCTGGGAAGTAAAAGCTATCCACTTTGTTTTTATTCCATACATCATAATGGTTGCGATTGCCATTGACATAGACATCAATGCCCACAGGTATAGTGAATATTTTATTTTGAGTTTGCGTTTGCTGAATGGTTACCAATATCTTTTGTTGGTCTGCCATGTATTTTTGCTGGATGCGCACATAAGGATGGCCACTACCAAAATACCATTGGTTAAAGAACCAGTTTAAATCTTTACCGGTCACTGCTTCAAAAGCCAATTTAAGTTTGATGGCTGAACCGTTCGAGAATTTATTATCATTCAAGTATTTATTCAAAGAAGCAAAGAAGGCATCGTCGCCGACTAAATGCCTTAACATATTTAAGATGCGTCCGCCTTTTTGGTAACTCACTAAATCAAAGACATCTTCTTTATCCTTATAATAAAAGCGCACTAAATTCTTTTCAGCATCCGAAGGACTACTCAGGTAGTTGCGAAGCCCGGTATAGTTTTCAAAGGCACCTGCATCTTTACCCTGGCTATGTTCAAACCAAAGTGTTTGGCTATAGTCTGCAAAGCTTTCATTCACGGTTAGATTGCTCCAGCTTTCTGCGGTTACTAAATCGCCAAACCATTGATGAAATAATTCATGTGCAATGGTGCTCTCCCAATTATTACCATCAATCAATTCTCTCGCATCTTGTTGAACAGCGTCACTATGTAAAGTAGCAGTCGTATTTTCCATGGCACCACTCACATAGTCTCTACCACTAATTTGAGCATACTTACTCCAAGGATAAGCAACGCCTAATTTATTTTCAAAATAGGCAATCATCTGTGGCGTATTGCCATAAATTTTTCTAGCTTCTTTTTCATAAGCTCTTTCAATATAGTAACTTACTTCCTTGCCCTTGTAACTATCTTTAATCACGGCATAATCACCAATCCCAATAAAAAATAAATAAGGGGAGTGCGGCAGGTCCATCTTCCAAACATCTTCTCTAAATCCATTTTTCAAATCTGTTTGTTTTACCAATAAGCCATTCGACAAACTCACGTATTTACTTGGTACCCTTAAATAAAATTCTTGAGTTGTTTTTTGATTTGTTTGATCAATGGTTGGAATCCAAACTGAACTTGCTTCGGTTTCACCTTGGGTCCAAATTTGTGTAGGCTTGTCTTTATCTGTACCTAATGGATTGATAAAGTACATGCCTTTTGCATCTCTAATGGCTTCGCTACCTTTTCCTTTATAATCGTTAGGACGTGCAATGTATTTAATATAGATAGTGTAAGACTCTTTTGCAGTATAGGTTTTGTCCAAGTCGATATGCAATTGAAGACTATCGTATGTATAATTAAGTTTTGCTTTTGCAGTGCCTTTTATTAATGTCACTTCTTGAATGTCCATTGCTTTTGCATCCAACACCAAAGTTTTTGTTGGATAAAAATGTGGTTGCAATTGCAACCAAACTTCCCCATTCATTTGGGATTTTTCATAATTAAAACTCGCCACTAATTTAGTATGCTTAAGATTGTTTGTCTTTGTTGCAACTGCACGATAGTTTTGTTTCCAACTACTATCTTCTTGCTCTTTTTTTGTTTGTGCTTGTAATGTAAATGCCAAAAAAAGGCATGCAAATAAGGCTATTTTTTTCATTTGAAAGTGGATTGATTTTATATAACGAAAGGCATATAATTAAGTTACAAAGTTAGGAATCGATATGGTTATGATGCACAAAATAGGGTGGAATCAAAAATATTGTAGCTTAGTGGCTCAATTAAATGATCCATGGCAAGGTATTTTATAGAACTTAGTTATGACGGTGCGCTGTTTGGTGGATTTCAGATCCAACAAAATATAGGCACGGTGCAGGGAGCGCTAGAAAATGCGATGGAAACTTTATTTAGAACACCCATAACATTAACTGGCGCATCTAGGACGGACGCTGGTGTGCATGCGTATCAAAATTTCTTGCATTTTGATACTGAATTAGAAATCCTCCCAAAGCATGTCTATAATTTAAATGCAATTTTGCCCAATTCGGTTGTGGTGAAAGGCCTTTATCTAGTTCCAAACGAGGTCCATAGTCGGTTTGATGCCATCAAAAGAGGGTATATCTACAGACTACATCAAAGTAAGGATCCATTTTCAGAGGGTAGATCTTGGTATTATCCATTCCCAATAGATGTAGATCTAATGCAAACAGCCGCGGATTCCTTACTGAATTACACCGATTTTGAGAGTTTTTCCAAGAAAAAGACCCAGGTCAATACCTTTCAATGTGCCATTACAAAGGCCAATTGGACCATTTCTGGTCCTAACATCCAATTCGAGATCCACTCCAATCGATTTTTAAGAGGGATGATCCGTGGTTTAGTGGGCACGATGGTACAAGTAGGAAGGGGGCAAATTAGCATCAATGAATGGCATGAAATAGTCGCGTCAAAGGACGAACAAAGGGTCGATTTCTCTACGCCAGCTTGCGGCCTTTATTTATCTCAGATTATCTATCCAGATTTCTTAAAAAAAATTGGGTAAGCAGAATCCTTTCTCCTATTGCGTTTTAGCTCATAACTGATAGATAATGAATGGCTTGAACGAAAAAAAATTCAAAATAGTATACAATATATTTGGCTGGAATTAATATCTCCCTATCTTTGCCGCCCGCAAACGATGAAATATCAATAACGGGAGTTCTCTGAAGCAATTATAAAGCAGCATAAAAAGTTCAAAAAAACTTTAAAATTAATCCATCAAAATTTGGTGGCTTAGAAATGAGGCTCTATCTTTGCCCTCCCTCTTAAAAAAGGGTTAGTTCTTGAAATCATATCAGCCTTATTTTGTTGATTATTTTTAATCGTATTTTAAATAATTATTAAATAAAGTTTGGCTAATAAAAATATTGTGTCTACCTTTGCACCCCGCTATGAATAATGGCGCGCAAAACACACACTAAGATCTTTGAAAGTTTGGAAACAATAGTAACTG
>JBILCS010000069.1:0-8924 GCA_044353005.1 Sediminibacterium sp.
ACAGCAAGATTTATTAGAAGAGGATTTTGTATTGACCACTATTGCAGATATCACAGATGATGCGCATGGCAGTGTACCATGTAATTTAGGGGACGCGCCTTCGGAGGATCCTGTGTATGGTGTGAATATCAATAATTTTGAAAAGACAGCGCCCTACTTGCCTGAAGGAATAGATATCATGGCTGTTGGTAATTTACCCAATGAATTACCGCGTGATGCTAGCAGGTTTTTTGGAGAGCAATTGATCAAATTTGTTTTACCTGATTTAGTATCAGGAGGAAATGTAATTATTCAACGTGCGACCATGTTAGAAAAAGGGAAATTAAATCTACGTTATGATCATTTAGTGGACTATTCAAAGCATTGATTCCTGGAATTATAAATGTAAGTAGTAATCCTTCAAGTAATTGGTAAACTCAGTCGTGTAGGATTGATCTGCGTTTTTGATGATGATTTTATTTCTTTGTATTGCAACTTCTTTTTGTTTCACAAATTTTAACATGGCTCTGATAGGTAGATGCTTGGCATCATTGTACATCAAACATTCTTCGGCCAATTCTAATCCATAGTTGGATGCTATTTTTTGCATCGTGTAAGCTCTTAATGTGGGCACTAAAACATACCATGTTCCATTTTCTTGTAATAAACTAGCAACTGATTTTACTAAATCATCCCATGATAAAGCTGTACTATGTGATGCTAAATTTTTAGCATGATCAGGCGAGGTTAAATCTTGTTCGTAGAATGGTGGATTAGTTATGATACAATCAAATAGTTGCTGCTTGTTTGCTGCGGCATAATCTTGTATGGATGTATGGACAACATTCAATCTTTCTTTCCAAGGGCTTAAATCGAAGTTAGATACTGTTTGGTTATATGCACTTTCTTCAATTTCTATGGCTGTAATAGTAGCAGCTGTTTTTTGTGCAAGCATCAAACTAAGTAAGCCAGTGCCGGAACCAATATCCAATATATTTTTTGCAGATTGAATGGATGTATCAGCAGCAGCCCATGCACCAAACAAACATGCATCAGTGCATACTTTCATTGCAGTATGTTCCTGATGCACGATAAATTGTTTACACTGGAAATAGGGATTTGCCACTATTATTCAGATGTTAAACCAGCTACGATATACTCTTTGTTTAAACGAGCAATATTCGCTATTGAAATTTCTTTTGGACAAGCTGCTTCACAAGCACCCGTGTTGGTACATGCGCCAAAGCCTTCCTTATCTAATTGTGCTACCATATTGGTCACACGTGTTTTTCTTTCTGGACCACCTTGTGGTAATAAGGCCAAATGGGATACTTTCGCACTTAGGAATAACATGGCAGAGCTATTTTTACAAGCTGCTACACAAGCCCCACATCCAATACACATGGCTGCTGCAAAAGATTCATCTGCTTTAGATTTTTCGATTGGTAAAGAGTTACCATCCACCGCATTACCTGTATTTACACTAATGTATCCACCAGCTTGAATGATTCTATCAAAAGCAGATCTGTCTACTGTCAAATCTTTAATCACTGGAAATGCATTTGCTCTCCATGGCTCAATTACAATGGTGTCATTGTCTTTGAATGCACGCATATGCAATTGACAAGTGGTATTGGCTTGCCAAGGACCGTGTGGCTTTCCATTGATATACATGGAACACATTCCGCAGATACCTTCTCTACAGTCATGATCAAATGCGACTGGTTCTCCACCTGTAGTGATCAATTGTTCATTTAAAATATCCATCATTTCTAAGAAAGACATTTCATCTGAAATATTTTCAACTCTGTACATTTGAAATGCACCAGCAGTTTTCGTATTTTTTTGACGCCAAACTTTCAAATTTAAATTCATAGTAGTATGTGACATGGCAATATTATTTATAGTTTCTTTGAGATGGTTGAATCACTTCGTATTTTAATTCTTCTTTGTGTAATGTCCATTCATGTTCATTTTTCAATTCCCATGCAGCAACATACATAAAGTTTTTATCGTCTCTTAATGCTTCTCCTTCTGGTGTTTGGTATTCTTCTCTAAAGTGACCTCCACAGCTTTCTTCTCTAGCCAATGCATCTACACACATTAATTCGCCTAGTTCAATAAAGTCCGCTACACGGTTGGCTTTATCTAATTCAGGATTGTATTCGTTGATTTCACCAGGGATTCTAACATCTGACCAGAATTCTTTTTTCAATGCTTGCACATCTGCAATGGCTTGCTTTAATCCTGCTTCCGTTCTTGACATACCACATTCGTTCCAGATAATTTTACCTAAACGCTTGTGGAAACTTTCAACAGTTTGCTTTCCGTTGATATTTTTTAATCTAGAAATTCTATCTGCAACTATTTTTTCTGCATCCTCAAATGCTTGATGTGAAGTTGGAATAGGGGCATTGTAAATCTCGTCTGCTAAATTGTTACCTAATGTATAAGGAATCACAAAATAACCATCTGCTAAACCTTGCATCAAAGCACTTGCACCTAAACGGTTGGCACCGTGGTCGCTAAAGTTGGCTTCACCTAATGCATATAAACCAGGCACTGAAGTTTGTAATTCATAATCTACCCATAAACCACCCATGGTATAGTGTACCGCAGGGTAAATACGCATTGGCACTTCGTATGGATTTTCACCCGTGATTTTAGCGTACATATCAAAAAGGTTACCGTATTTTTCTTTCACGACTTCTTTACCTAAAGCAATGATCTCTTCTTGACTTACATTACTTAATCCTTTTTTACTCACTTCTGTTTTACCGTAACGCTCAATCGCAGCAGCGTAATCTAAATAAACTGCTTGCTTAGATGTACCAACACCAAAACCTGCATCACATCTTTCTTTTGCAGCACGAGATGCCACATCACGTGGTACCAAGTTTCCGAATGCTGGATAACGACGCTCTAAAAAATAATCTCTATCTGCATCTGGAATCTCATTTGCTTTTCTAGTTTCTCCAAGATTTTTTGGAACCCATATACGACCATCATTTCTTAAAGACTCTGACATCAAAGTCAATTTTGATTGGTGGTCACCACTTACTGGAATACAAGTAGGGTGAATCTGTGTGAAACAAGGGTTGGCAAAATAAGCCCCTTGCTTATGTGCTTTCCATGCAGCAGTGACGTTAGATCCCATTGCATTGGTTGATAAATAATAGACATTACCATATCCACCAGTACACAATAAGACTGCATATCCAAAATGTCTTTCTAATTCACCAGTGACTAAATTACGTGCAATAATGCCTTTTGCTTTACCCTCTACTTTTACCACGTCCAACATTTCGTGACGTGCAAACATTTGCACATTACCCAATGCTACTTGTCGCTCCAAAGCTTGGTAAGCACCAATTAATAATTGTTGTCCTGTTTGACCTGCAGCATAAAATGTTCTTTGAACCTGTGTTCCACCGAAAGAACGGTTACTTAATAAGCCACCATATTCACGTGCAAAGGGCACCCCTTGTGCAACGCATTGATCAATAATATTGGAAGACACTTCTGCTAAACGATGCACATTCGCTTCACGTGCACGATAGTCACCTCCTTTGATGGTGTCATAGAATAATCTAAATACGCTATCTCCATCATTCTGATAGTTTTTAGCGGCATTGATTCCACCTTGTGCAGCAATCGAGTGTGCACGACGAGGAGAATCCTGAAAACAAAATGCTTTCACTTTGTAGCCCATCTCACCTAAAGCAGCAGCAGCAGAAGCACCAGCTAAACCGGTACCCACTACAATCACTTCCATTTTTCTTTTATTAGCAGGGTTGACCAATTTGCAATGGCCTTTATAATCTACCCATTTATTATCAAGATCACCTTTTGGAATTTTAGCGTCTATCATAGTTAATCTTTTATCAATCAGTTAATAAAATTTGTGTTTGTTTTTTGAACTATTTAATCCAATCGAAATAAAAACTTATTGGCATTATAGCAAAAAGCAATGGAATAAAAATAGAAAATCCATAACCTAAACTTGTAAGCAAAGTATGGTACTTTTTATTGTGCACACCAATTGTTTTAAATGCACTTTGGAACCCATGTGCTAAGTGATAACCTAGGGAGCCACAAGCTAAAACATATAATAAAACGATATAGGGATTGGTAAATACCAAATCCATTTCGGCATATAAATTATGCAAAATCACACCATTGTGCTCCACTTCGCCTAATGCCTTGATACCACCCATACCTCCTAGTCTACTCGGTGTCCAAAAATGATAAATATGTGCTATCAAAAACAAAAGAATAAGGGTACCTAAAATGGCCATACTTCTACTGTACCATTTACTACCTTTATCATAGTTTACTGCATATCCCACAGCTCTTTTACTTTTATTTTCAAGGGTCAATAAATATCCTTGATAAATATGTAAGAAGATGCCAAGGAACAATCCAATCTCTAAGATTCTTGGTACTGCATTGCTTCCCATAAAATGTCCAGCTTTATTGAACATCAACCCACCATCATTTGCAAAAATGGTTGCGTTTAGTCCAGCATGCACAATTAAAAAAAGGATTAAGAAAATACCTGTGAATCCCATTACCAATTTTTTCCCAACGGAAGAGGTAAACATTTGTTTGAAAGTCATAGTAGATGAGTTTAAAAATCTCCGCAAAAATACGAATCAAATAGATAGGATTCGTTCTATGTTGTTTATTTTTAAGACAATAGATAAAAATCTTATACAAACTGTTCATCGGCCTATAGGTGATTTCAGCCCTTTTATTAACCGCCCTTCAATTATTTAGGGCCATACAAATGAATGTCCTAATTTTGCCACATGATTAAAGTGTTAAGTATTCTATGGAATAGCTTTAAAATGGCCCTTCAAGAGCTAAAAGTAAATAAGTTAAGAACCTTTCTTTCCTTGTTTGGTATCACCATTGGTATCTTCTGTATTATTGGTGTATTAGCTACAATCGACAGCTTAAAATCAAAAGTAAAAAGTGACTTATCTAGTTTTGGAAGCAATACCATTTATATAGACAAATGGGATTATGCTGGTGGACCTGACTATCCATGGTGGAAGTTTGTGAAAAGACCCTCTATGAAGATTGCCGAAATGGAGATGGTTAAAAAGAAAAGTAGCTTGGCTGCAAATACCGCATTCTTTGTTTCGACAAATGCCACATTTACTTATGATGAAAACGTATTAAAAGGAATTAATATATATGGGGTCACCGAAGAATTCAAAGACATTCAAGCTTTTAATATCAACTATGGTCGTTTTTTCTCTGAATCAGATTTTCAAAGAGGGATTCCAGTTGGGGTCATTGGCTACAAAGTCTCTGAGGAATTATTTGGTAAGGCAGAAAAAGGATTGGGTAAAGTGGTGTCTTTTAATGGTCGAAAATTAATGGTAGTTGGGATCATTGAAAAGCAAGGTAGTAGTATTATTGGCGGCTTTGATTATGATAGAACTTGTTTATTTACTTACAATCATTTTGCATCAGTATACAATCCAGATAATTACAATCCATATATTATGGTGCAGGCAAAACCTGGTATCACATCTAAGGCATTGCAAGAAGAACTAACTGGTGTCATGCGCCAATTGAGAAAATTAAGCCCCACCCAAGAAGATAATTTTACTTGTAACGATGTGGCACAATTTAAGGATCAAGTAGAAGGTTTCTTTGGCTCTGTGAACCAAGGTGGATGGGCGATTGCAGGCTTGTCCTTATTAGTAGGTGCATTTGGTGTGGCCAATATTATGTTTGTAACTGTAAGAGAAAGAACGAGCCAAATTGGTTTGAAAAAAGCCATTGGTGCAAAAAGTTCTACCATTTTATACGAGTTCCTTTTAGAAAGTGCTTTCTTATGTATCGTGGGTGGATTGGTTGGGTTATTCTTGGTTTGGTTATTAACTTTAGGATTAAGTTCCGTCCTGCCTTTCCCAATCACCATTGCGCCAAATATTATTTTTATGGCACTTAGTTTATGTATTGTTTTGGGCGTTATTTCTGGTATTATTCCAGCAAGAATTGCAGCAAAAATGAACCCAGTAGAAGCCATAAGATCCAAGTAAGCATATCTATTTAAGCTTTACCTTTACTCTGTGTCAAATTCTATTACCATTTTAGCGATTGAGTCTTCCTGTGATGAAACTGCAGCGTCAGTCATCATTGATGGTCAGATTCATTCCAATTTCATTGCCAATCAATTGGTGCATGAAAAATATGGTGGCGTCGTGCCTGAATTAGCAAGTCGCGCGCATATGGAAAATATAGTTCCTGTGGTAGAGGAAGCTTTGAAAAAAGCATTCCCAGATTTATCGCATCAAGAACGTTTGTCAAAGCTAGATGCCATTGCATTTACACAAGCACCTGGACTCATTGGTAGTTTATTAGTAGGGGCGCAATTTGCTAAATCTTTAGCGCTTAGTTTAAATAAACCTTTGATTGCAGTGCACCATATGCAAGCGCATGTGTTGGCTAATTTAATTGATGACCCTCGACCGAGTTTTCCATTTTTATGTTTAACCGTAAGTGGTGGACACACACAAATTGTACAATGTGATAGTCCTTCTGAATTAACCATCATTGGTCAAACCATTGATGATGCTGCAGGTGAAGCCTTTGATAAAATTTCTAAATTGTTAGGTTTGCCTTATCCTGGCGGTCCTGTGCTGGATAAATTAGCGCAATTAGGCAATCCAAAAGCATTTGAATTTGCTAAGCCAATGGTGCCCGATTTAAACTATTCTTTTAGTGGATTAAAAACAAGTGTCTTGTATTTTTTACAAAAGCAGGAGCAAGGATTTATTGAAGCAAACTTGAATGACTTATGCGCATCTGTGCAATATACCATTGTAGAAATCCTTTTATATAAATTAAAGAAAGCCATCACGCAAACAGGCATCAAACATGTATGTATTGCAGGTGGCGTAAGTGCGAATTCGGGTGTTCGAAATGGTATCCAAGCATTGGGGCAGAAGTTGGGTGTAAATACCTATCTACCTGCTTTTCAATATTGTACCGACAATGCTGCAATGATTGCGATTACAGCCCATTATAAATACATCAATCAAGCATTTGAGCCTTTGTCCACATCGGCGCATGCTAGATCCAATTGGTAAGGGGAAATCACTTAACTTTGCAGCTTCAAAAACAGTTGAAAAATGATTAGTGCAAGAAACGTCACATTGGCCTACGGAAAAAGAGTCTTATTTGATGAAGTGAATATTAGCTTCACCAAGGGGAATTGTTATGGTATTATTGGAGCCAACGGTGCTGGTAAATCTACTTTCTTAAAAATATTAAGCGGAGAAATAGAACCGAATAAAGGATCTGTTGAAATCACCCCTGGTGAGCGTATGTCTTTCTTAAAACAAAATCAATTTGAATTTGATGAGCAAACAGTACTCAATACTGTAATGCAAGGTCATAAGCGTATGTGGGAAGTGATGCACGAAAAAGATGCCTTGTATGCAAAAGAAGATTTTACAGAAGCTGACGGATTAAGAGCAGGAGAATTAGAAGGTGAATTTGGTGAAATGGGTGGATATGAAGCAGAGAGCAATGCAGCGAGTTTATTGAGTGACTTAGGTGTGAAAGAAGATATGCATCAATCCCTAATGAAAGACATTCCTAGTAATTTTAAATTGCGTGTGTTGTTGGCGCAGTCTTTGTTTGGTAATCCTGATATTTTATTATTGGATGAGCCTACCAACGGATTGGACATTGAAACAATTGGTTGGTTGGAAAACTTTTTAGCGGACTACGAAAATATTGTGTTGGTTGTAAGTCACGATCGTCACTTCTTAGATACAGTGTGTACGCACGTTTCGGACGTGGACCGTTCTAAAATAAAAACCTTTACGGGTAACTACTCATTTTGGTATGAGTCTTCTCAATTGATGGCGCGTCAGATGTCGGATAAGAATAAAAAGAACGAAGATAAACGTGCTGCTTTATTAGATTTCATTGCGCGTTTCTCTGCCAATGCAAGTAAGAGTAAGCAAGCGACATCACGTAAAAAAGCCTTGGAGAAATTAACAATCGAAGAAATTGAACCATCCAATAGAAAGTATCCTGGTATTATTTTTCAGCCATTACGTGAAGTGGGTAATCAAATATTAAATGTTGAAAAATTACAAAAAACAGTGGATGGTCGTGTCTTATTTAAAGATGTTACTTTCTCTGTAAGTAAAAATGATAAAATTGCTTTTTTAAGTAAGGATGCTTTAGCGATAACTTATTTCTTTGAGATCATCAATGGAAATGGTCAGGCCGATAGTGGAAGTTTTGAATGGGGTACAACAATCACGAAAGCTTATTTACCGATGGAGCACAACGAAGATTTTGTGAAGCCATTGACTTTAATGGATTGGTTAAGACAATTTGTGCCTTCACATGTGACCGATGCAGATGAACCATTTATCCGTGGATTTTTAGGAAAAATGTTGTTCAGTGGGGATGATGTGATGAAGAAATCGGATGTATTAAGTGGGGGAGAGAAAGTACGTTGTATGGTGAGCAAAATGATGTTACAAAATCCCAATGTGACCATCTTGGATCAACCAACCAACCACTTAGACTTGGAGAGCATACAAGCATTTAACGAAGGCTGTCAGAATTTTCCAGGTATCGTCTTAATGACCTCACATGACCACACTTTTATGCAAACTGTGGCCAACCGTGTGATCGAATTAACACCTAGAGGGATAATCGACCGATTAATGACTTTTGACGAGTATATGGAGGATAAAAGGGTTCAAGAATTAAGGGCAGAATATTATTCTTAGCCGCTGAAAAGGGTTAAAAATCAACATTTTAGCAATAAAAGACCTTTTTTCAAGGTTTGATAGAAAAAAACATTAAAAAAATGGGACTGTAAGGTATAATTACATACCTTTGCCGTCCGTAAAAAATTATTTCTCATGGCTAGAGTATGTCAGATAACTGGAAAGAAA
>JBILCS010000070.1:0-8831 GCA_044353005.1 Sediminibacterium sp.
ATAATAAATTAAAACTTGGAATATAAATTTGTCCTTTTTGATCTGTCGGAAATTTTACAGTCACCCTTGGCCAAAAATTCATACTAATGGCTTCATTAATTAACGCAAAAGAGCCACTAATTAAAGCCTGGCTTGCAATAATGGTTGCAAAAGTGGCAATACCAATACCAATTAATAAAAACCAATGCGGCATTAATTCATAGAAAGGATTCATTTCACCAATGGTCTGACCCATATGTTGCATTAGCCACACGCCCTGACCCATATAACTAAATACCAATGCGATCTTTACAAAAATCCAACTTACTTGAATATTGATACGCCCACAATGTCCTAAATCGCTATATAAAGCCTCGGCTCCAGTAGTACATAAAAACACAGCACCTAATAACCAAAAACCTTTCGGATAATTTGCAAGTAAATCATATGCATAATAAGGATTCAATGATTTTAAAATGGCTGCATTTTCCAACACAGGAATAAGACCAAGAATCAAAATCATGGAAAACCATACCAACATAATTGGGCCAAATGCAAAACCTACAATTTTGGTACCAAATCTTTGAAAGAAAAACAAAAGAGAGATGATGACAAATACAATGCCTACCGTCAAATTATTGCCAGGTACAAAAATAGTTTCAAGCCCTTTTACATCTTTTAAAGCTTCGACAGCAGATGACACAGAAAGCGGTGGTGTGATCATGCCCTCTGCTAATAATAATGCTGCTCCAAAAATGGCAGGAATATAAATCCATTTTACATATCGACGTATTAACGCAAATAAGGAAAATATTCCACCTTCTCCCCTATTATCAGCTCTAAGTGTTAATAACACATATTTGAAAGTAGTTTGTAAAGTGAGTGTCCAAAAAACACAAGAAATGGCACCATATACTAACTGCTCAGTAATGATTTTATTATGCACTATGGTTTTAAATACATAAAGTGGAGAGGTTCCAATATCGCCGTAAATAATTCCTAAAGTAACTAATAAGCCTGCAACTGAGAATTTGTGGGTATGCCCTGAGTTTTGTACCATGGATGAATAATCTAGACATCAAAGTTGATACATTTTAAGTTCTAAAATCAAGAAAAGGAAACTATTTTTAAAAAAAATTAAAACTAGTTTTAAGAGGGTCCACTAGGGCTTGTAAGCACCCCACTTTGCCTCCACCGCTTTAAAACGGAAATCAAAAATTTCTTGTAGCTGTTTTTTGACAAAAAGCACTTGAGCAATATCCCCCAAGAACCCCATTGGGATTTTATAATGGACAATATCATCCATTTTCACCCCACCTGGAACTGCTATGAAATGGTGTTGGTGGTGCCACATGGTGTAAGGACCAAATCGCTGCTCGTCTACAAAGTAAGCGCCTTCTTGTACATGGGTGATTTCAGTCATCCAATACAAAGGGATGTCTAACACAGGTTTAACCGTGTATTCAATGATCTGTCCGGGATACATTTTCTCACCATGAAATTGACTGATGATATTGAACCCCATCTTTGCCGGGGTGATTTTAGCCAAATTGGATGGACTACTAAAGAAATCCCATGCTTCTGTTAAAGAAATAGGGATGAATTGCTCGGTGTGGATGGTGTAAACTTTAGACATACCTGATTAACAATGCTTTTGGCATTTTGTTGTATAAAATCGCCGCAAAGCCATTAATTTTAACCCATGATTAGTAAAGCAGATCAGCAGCTGGCCTTTGAAAAGGTGTACCAAGGATTAAACCAGGAACAAAAAAAGGCAGTCGACACCATTGAGGGACCAGTCATGGTCATTGCTGGACCGGGTACAGGTAAAACTCAGATTCTGGGCGCAAGGATAGGAAAAATTTTATTGGAGACGGATACCGCACCAGAAAATATATTATGTCTTACTTATACTGATGCTGGCGCAATTGCAATGCGTAAAAGATTAATGGATTTTATTGGAACTGCTGCTTATAAAGTTACCATTGCGACCTTCCACTCTTTTTGCAATGATATCATTCAAGACAACTTATCCCTTTTTGAAAAACCAAGTTTGGATCCGATATCCGAATTGGAAAAAATTGCTTTACTCAAAGAACTCATTGACCAATTTGATAAAACCAATCCCTTAAAGCGATTCAAGGGAGATGTCTATTATGAAATGAACAACTTAATGAAGTTGTTTAGCGCCATGAAAAAGGAAGGATGGAATGTCACTTATTTGACAACACAGATAGATGAATACATAAAGGACATTCCATATAGAGATGAATTTGTGTACAAAAAAAAATACAAACAGTTTGAAGCGGGTGATCTTAAACAGGGGCTGGTAGACGATGCCATTGAAAAGATGGGTAAACTAAAAGCTGCGGTGGCTGCTTTTGACGAGTACCAAGGACTCATGAAAAAATATGGACGTTATGATTTTGATGATATGATTAATTGGGTAATAGGGGCATTTAAAGAAAATAAAAATCTATTAGCGCAATACCAAGAACGTTACTTGTATATTTTAGTGGACGAATTCCAAGACACAAGTGGCACACAGAACGAGCTCGTGCAATTGCTAACAAACTATTGGGAACAACCTAATTTATTTGTGGTAGGTGATGATGACCAAAGTATTTTTAGATTTCAAGGTGCCAATGTCGAAAATATGTTGCACTTTCAAACCCAATTCAAGGATGATATTGTCAATATAGTTTTAGAGCAGAATTACCGATCCACTCAGCCTATCTTAGATGCGTCCACACAAGTAATCAATCAAAATCAGGAAAGGTTGATCAATAAAATCGGTGGCTTATCAAAAAATTTAATTGCATCCCTTCCCGAAAATCAAGCAATTGATATTGCACCAGCAATCTTGCAATACAATGATCCACAGGAAGAGATGATGGATATCACAGAAAAAATTGCGCAGTTAATAGAAACTGGAACGGCGCCAAAAGAGATTGCAGTATTGTATAAAGAACATAAATACGGAACCGAAATCGCGCATTTTTTACAGCAAAAAAATATTCCTATTTACAGCAGACGCACTGCCAACCTTTTTGACCAAACACTGATTCAACAAATCTTAAAAATACTAGACTATTTAGCCTGTGAGTGGGATCAGCCGAATGAAGGCGCTAATTTATTATTTGAAATACTGCATTTTAAATGGTGGCAGATATCCCCTATTACTATTGCTACACTTACAGTTGAAGCCAATCAATTAAAATACAACCATAAAGAAAATAGTTTTAGAAAAGTATTAATTGATAAAACACAAGAGGTACAAACTGATTTATTTTCAAAAGGCGGATTAGAGCAGGTGGCGAAAGCTGTTAAAGTGTTGGAAGACTTAATTGGGCAAATTCCGAATGTAACCTTGGTGAATTTGATTGAACAGATTTTACAAAAAACAGGCATTATACAAGCTGTTTTAAATAGTGATGAAAAAGCGGCGGAATTGGATATGGTGACTTCCTTCTTTGATTTCATTAAAGAAGAAACACATCGTAAACCTAGTTTAGATCTCAAGACCTTGGTTGATATCTTTCGATTAATGAAACGCGAAGACATCCGCCTACCATTGCCAATAACCTTAGGATCAGACGCTGGCGTAAATTTATTAACCACGCATAGTAGTAAGGGACTTGAATTCACCCATGTGTTTTTAGCTGGCACGAATGCAGCTTTTTGGGAGAAAAAAAGAACAACTGCTGCTGCAGGGTATAGTCTGCCAGATACTGTATTGAGTAGTTTAGAAAGAGCAGATGATAAAGAAGAATTAAGAAGACTATTTTATGTGGCCATTACAAGAGCAAAAAAACATTTGACTATTTCTTATAGTAAGTATAAAGCGGATGGGAAGGAACTTGAGCCAAGTCAATTTTTAATTGAACTCGTGCAAGGCAATGATGGCATGATAGCAGCGCATCAACTAGATGCATCTATCAAACAACAATACAAATTACTCCGTTTAGAAACGACAGTTAAACCAGAGATTGCGCAATTAGAAGCAGATTTTATTCAACCAAAATTGGATAAATTTTCGATGAATGTCACCGCATTGAACAATTACTTAAAATGCCCTTTGCGTTTTTATTACAACAGCTTAATTCGTGTGCCTTCTGGGAAATCAGAAGCCACTACTTTTGGTTCTGCCATCCATGATGCACTCAATAAACTATTTGAGAAAATGCAAAAAGCAGGAAACATATTTCCTGATAAGCAAACCCTTGTGGAAGATTTTGAATTTTATATGAAAAGGCATCGTGAGGCATTTACACAACAAGAATTTAAAGACCGAGTAGATCTTGGCGGCACTGTCTTAGTCAACTATTATGATTTTTATGTGCAGCAATGGAATAAAATTGTTGCAACAGAATACAGGATCACGAATGTAGTTGTGAATGATATTCCATTGAAAGGCGCAATTGACAAAATTGAATTCAATGGTAAAGAAGTAGTGGTAATTGATTATAAGACCGGTAATATTGACAACGCAAGAGAACAATTAAAGGGCCCAAATGAAAAAAATCCAAATGGGGGTGATTATTGGAGACAGGCTGTTTTTTATAAAATACTTTTAAGGCACCATCCTAAAAACTGGCAGGTTACAAGTGCAGAATTTGATTTTGTAGAACCCAACAAGAAAAAAGCTTTTGAAAAGATTGCCATCGCCATTACAGAAGCAGACATCACCACAGTCCAACAGCAAATAAAAATGGTCTGGGAAAAAATCCAACAAAAAGATTTTTATACCGGCTGTGGCAAGGAAGATTGCCATTGGTGCAATTTTGTAAAAAACAATGAACTAGCCGTTGCATTACATGCCCTAGAGGAGGAAATTTAACTAAGTTTGCAAAGTATGATCCGATCAAAATTAATTCCAACAATCCTACTATGTTGTTTGACTGCAATGGCAATCATTCAAATGGGAGGCTGTGCCAATATTGTACCCCCTTCTGGAGGACCAAGAGATAGTATCCCTCCATATGCAGTGTATGCAAAACCAAAGGACTCGAGTACCAATATTGCCCCTAAGGAAATCCTAATCAGTTTTAACGAATACATTACCACCAATGCATTGCAAGAACAATTGATTGTATCTCCTAGCATTAAAAACAATCCATTGGTAGATCAAAGATTAAATATGTTACGTATTCGTTTATCAGATAGCTTAAATGCAAATACCACTTATAGTTTTCAATTCGGCAATGCTTTAAGAGATGTGAACGAAAGCAATATTGTTCAAAATTATACTTATGTATTTAGCACAGGTGATCGAATAGATACTGGCAAGCTATATGGCAAAGTTCAAATTGCCGAAACAGGCATGGTGGATAGTACTTTAATTGCTGTCTTGCATCCTATCGAAAACGATTCTGCCATCTATAAAGACAAACCAACCTACTATACAAGAATCAATGGAAAAGGCGTTTTTGAATTCAAATTTTTGCCTGCTACTAATTTTAATATCTATATTGTTCCGAATGATTACAACAAAAGATATGATGATTCAACAAAATTATTTGCTTTTCTAAATCTTCCTGTACACCCAACGAAAACGAAGGATAGTATTCAATTGTATGCCTTTGAAGCGAGTCCAAAAAAAGAAAAAAAAATAGCAAGTATTGCAGCTGTAAAAAATACTAAAAAACAATCTCCGGTTTTAAAATTTAGTAGCAATTTAGAAGGTAAAGAGAAAGATATTTTAAGCCCACTAACTTTGAATTTTGAAACACCCATTCGCCTAAACGATAGCTTCACAATGCGCATCACCGATACCAATTTAGTACAACAAGAAGTTGCTGTTCCAGCGATCAACGCACAAAATAAAAAACAAGTTGATATTCATTTTCCTTGGGAAGCCAATACAGACTACAAATTAGTCCTGCCTCAAAAATCCATTATGGATAGCCTCTCTAATTTTTTAATAAAAGCAGATACCATCCGATTTAAAACCAAGCCAGAATCAAGTTATGGTTCGGCCATTTTAAGAATCAATGGCTTTCAAGAATTTGAACATCCTGTTTTATTGTTGATACAGGACCAAAAAGTAAAATTCAGTTACCCTATCACACAGAACTTATTGCGCATTGATTTATTACCACCTGGAGATTACCAGTTAAAATTATTGACAGATGCCAATCAAAATGGGCGCTGGGATACAGGTCAGTTCATGGGTAAAAAACTGCAGCCAGAATTGGTACGCAACCTGAAACTAATTTTAAATATCAAGTCTAATTGGGATAATGAAATGAACCTCATTTTAAAACCCTAATTTTGTTTTTTACAATTGTATGCAACTACCCTCTTCCTTACTTGAAAACGCTGTAGCAGAATTTTCCAAACTTCCGGGTATTGGTAAAAAAACTGCATTGCGCTTAGTATTACATTTGTTGAAACAAGATGCCTCCAGCACCAATCAATTTAGTGAGGCATTGGTTAGAATGCGCAAGGAGATTCAATTTTGTAAAAACTGTTTCAATATCAGTGATGGCCCTATCTGTTCTATCTGCTCCAACACCTCCAGGTCCAAAGAAACCATTTGTGTGGTAGAGAATATTAGAGACGTGATTGCGATTGAAAATACCAGTCAATACCATGGCACATACCATGTATTAGGCGGTATTATTTCTCCATTGGATGGCATAGGCCCAGAACAACTTACCATTGAACCATTGATGGAGCGTATTCAAAAAAATGGGGTAACAGAATTGATTTTTGCTTTAAATCCAACCATTCAAGGCGATACCACCATCTATTATATTCAAAAGAAAATGACAGGCAATGACTGCAAAGTCACAACCATTGCAAGAGGTATTGCATTTGGGGGTGAATTAGAATATGCCGACGAAATGACCTTGGGCAAGAGTATCTCCAACCGCCAACCCATCCAACAATACATCAAGTAAATTGTTATTTAAGGTAAAGCCCTATTTTAACAATACCTATTTGGCTAAATAAATGATAATCACTAACTTTAATGTTCAAACATTGATTTATGCATCTTAGAATAATCACCCTATTGATAGCTTGCTTTGCATTTGTACAAGTAGAAGCACAGAAAGTATATAGTACAAAAGCTGCGACTGTAAGATTCATTGCCGTAGATGATAAAGACATTGACGCTACCAATACAAAAGCTGTTAGTCGCCTAGAAGCCAATGGCAAATTGAGTTTCATCATGCTCATGAAAGATTTTAGTTTTGAAATGGATTTGATGCAAAAGCATTTTAATGATGAATATGTAGAATCAGATAAATTTCCTCGAGGATTTTTCAATGGTCAAATCACCAATATCAAGTCTGTCAATTTTAAGAAGGACGGTACCTACCCAATCATTGTTAAAGGCAATATGCAAGTGCATGGTGTCAACATAGCAATGGAGACTAAGGGCGTGATTGTCATTACAAAAGGATTGCCTAAAGCGACTACTAAGTTTACAGTAAGTTTAAAAGATTTTGGCATAGGTGGCGTATTAATTGAGATGGTAGCCGATCAAGTGGATGTGGAAGTGGTGGCCAGCTATCAATAAACAATATCCAACCTATTATTTTGGTCATCATTTGATTGTGCCCTATCTTCGCTGCGCAACAGCAGGAGGATTTGTTTATTGTTCACCCTGCCATCCGAAAGGAGAAAAGAACTAATAAACGGTACACTTATCGCCCCCCTACTTCTTTTCCTATTGGATGCTGCATAAAATTTAATGTAGTATTATGTCAATTAGAGCAGCTTTACAAGAAAGAATTTTAGTGATTGATGGCGCCATGGGCACCATGATTCAACGTCATAAATTATCGGAAGAAGATTATCGTGGAACAAGATTTGCCAATTGGCATTCCGATGTAAAAGGCAATAATGACCTTTTGTGTATCACACAACCAGCCATCGTTACTGGTATCCATTTAGAATACTTAGAAGCAGGTGCAGACATTATTGAAACCAATACCTTCAGTAGTACCTCTATTGCCATGGCGGATTATGATATGCAAGAACTAGCATATGAATTGAATGTAGCTGCAGCAAAATGTGTGCGAGATGCCATTCAACAATACAAAGTAAAACATCCCAATAGCAACGAAAAATATATTGCAGGAGCAATTGGTCCTTTGAATAAAACATTAAGTCTTTCCCCCGACGTGAACAATCCAGGTTTCCGCGCAGTCACTTTTGATGAAGTGGTGGTGGCTTATACAGAACAGATTCGCGGATTAGTGGATGGTGGTGTGGATCTTATTTTAGTTGAAACCATTTTTGATACACTTAATGCCAAGGCTGCGATTTTTGCAATCAAAGAATATTTCAGAAAAATAGGACAACCAGAATTACCGATTATGATTAGCGGCACCATTACAGATGCATCTGGTAGAACTTTAAGCGGACAGACTTTAGAAGCATTTTATACTTCTGTGGCGCATGCAAAACCACTGAGTGTCGGATTGAATTGTGCATTAGGTGCGCAAGAAATGCGAGCACATATCGAAGAGCTTTCTCAAATAGCCACCTGTTATACATCGGCCTATCCCAATGCAGGCCTACCAAATGCGATGGGTGAGTACGATGAGCAGCCGCATGAAACAGCTCATTTTATCGAAGAATGGGCCCAAAATAAATTCGTGAATATTGTAGGCGGATGTTGTGGGACTACCCCAGATCATATTAAACATATAGCGGATAATGTACGCAGCATTCAACCAAGAAAATTACCTATTGTAGACAAAACGATTTAAGATTATGAGTGATCAAATAATACATATTAAGCCCTATTTAAGATTAGCAGGATTAGAACCTTTAGTGATTCGTCCTGAAACAAATTTTGTGAATGTTGGTGAAAGAACCAATGTGACAGGCTCTAA
>JBILCS010000115.1:0-2507 GCA_044353005.1 Sediminibacterium sp.
ACGAACCAAGTAAAAGATAATTGGTAAAGACAAATTAAAATAAGCGCAAATGTAAAAAAGCGCACTAATCCTTTGAGTTGCATAGTAGTTTGGTTAACTTTTTTTAGTCGGCAAATATAGTGGAAACAAGCCTAAATCTGGCCCTATTTGACCATTATTTTGGGGTGAAAATTGCTTGATTTATCGACTAGTCGAGGGCCATTTCAAAATAAATTGGGGCATTTGAAGGAATAACTGGAGGGTTACCTCGTGCACCATAGGCTAAAGAGGATGGGATCACCATTTTCATTTTTCCGCCTTTACCTAACATAGGAACGGCAATCTGCCAACCTACAATTAAGTCCTTTAATGGAAGAGTAATGGTGCCCTTATCAAATTGGATCCCTGTCATTAATTTTCCGGTGTAAGTCATTGATAATGGTGTACATAGATTAGGTTTAGCGGTATCCCCAAGGGTAATGATTTGATATAAAATACCACTTGGATGTGTCGTATAACTAATACCATTGTTGATGCAAAAAGCCACCATCAGTGCTTTTTGAGTAGCAGAACTGTCATTTTTATATTGGGCCGTTAAAGTACAAGCAGTGGATTGAGGATCAGTTTTATCTGATTTACTACATGCCGATAAAAGGGCTATTCCTAGAAGGATTAAAAACAGGCTTAAATAGTTAGATAAACTTGTTTTTAGATTGTTTTTTGGTGTCAAATGGATCATTAGGATGATTTTTTATTTTTTAAGTGCTTGATTTCATTAAAACGTTGTTCGTTCATTTCCCAGGTAAATTGCTGGTAAATCCAGCCAAATCCAAAGGATATGAGTACAATGGCGATTAAAATCCATATGATATTACCTCTTGAATTTGCCACCATATTCGCTCTTTCATACCAACCCATTTCTGCTATCAACAAAACCACAATACCCATCAATAAACTAATACTGAACCCCCTCAAAAAGGGTTTGCGTTTATAATGGGGTAGTGCGCGTTCTTTTTCCCAATAGGCATAAAATACGGCTTCGTCTGGGTGGATCATGCGCAAATTTATGCATTGAAATCTGTATTCCTTTGATTTGCCTATATTTAGTGTAATTTTTTACGAAAATCAAAAGAAATGAAACTGTTCATTCAAAAATTTGGGATCACCATATATATGCTCATGTTGATGCTTCATTTATTTGCACAACTTCTTGGTTATACAAGTATACAGTATGGTTCTAAATTAGTCTTACTGCCTTTGTTGATGCTATACTTTTATGTGCAACCATTTTTTGCTTCAGCTGCCAACACCAAGTACTTCATTTTAGTAGGATTGTTTGGATCATTTTTAGGAGATGCGTTTTTATTGTCGGATGCCTTATTTATTCCAGGCATGATTGCATTTATGACAACGCATATTTTTAATATTTTATTTTTTAGTAAAATATATGGTTTGAAGCAGCCTAAATCAACAGCATTTAAAGTTTCAAGATCTTTGTTACTTCTCTTTTGTTGGTTTATTTATTTTCAATTAAAAACTGCCATAGGACCATTGATTTATCCCATATTAGTATATATGGCTCTTATATGTTCAGCAGCATTAATGGCTATTCATGTATCGAATAATAAGTCTACTAAAATTATTGCCAATTTATTTTGGATACCAGGCATGTTATTTTTTATAGCATCAGATACTGTACTTGCCTTTAATAAATTTTCTTGGTCTACGCAAAGTCCAATCGATAATATAGGCTTGGTCACGATGGCAACTTATGGAATTGCACAATTGTTATTGGTAAAAGGATTTCAATTGTATTTTGCTAAACAATCGGCTTCAACTTAGTAGCTTCGACATACACTAAAATAAAAAAGTCCTCCAAATGCTTGGAGGACTTTTTTTATACTTTCTTTAAAGTGACTAGTAACCCATACCACCCATATCAGGAGCGCCACCACCATGTGGAGCAGCTTCTGGTTTTGGTTTGTCAGCAATCACACACTCTGTTGTTAACAACATAGAAGCGATAGATGCTGCATTCTCTATAGCAACTCTTGTTACTTTAGTAGGATCGATTACACCAGCTTTGAATAAGTTTTCGAACACTTCTGTTCTTGCATTGAAACCAAAGTCGTCTTTGCCTTCTTTGATTCTTTGAACAACAATAGAACCTTCGATACCGCTATTCTTAACAATCTGACGAAGTGGTTCTTCAATTGCACGACGTACAATTTGAATACCTGTATTCTCGTCTTCGTTTGCACCTTTTAATTTTTCTAAACTTGCAACGGCACGGATATAAGCCACACCACCACCAGGTACAATACCTTCTTCAACTGCTGCACGTGTTGCGTGTAAAGCATCGTCTACACGATCCTTCTTTTCTTTCATTTCAGTTTCTGTTGCAGCACCTACATATAAAACAGCTACACCACCACTTAATTTCGCTAAACGCTCTTGTAATTTTTCTTTATCGTAATCAGAAGTTGTATTCTCGATCTGCGCCTTGATTTGATTTACACGAGAAGTGA
>JBILCS010000018.1:0-28139 GCA_044353005.1 Sediminibacterium sp.
AGATTGAATATTTTATATCGTGGGAATGCTTTGTTTGAAATTTATCAATGCGAACCTACACTGGTAACAGCCAAATTAATCATTCCAATTGCCTCATAGTAAAAATTGTACCCCATGCCCATCAAAGCAATTATTATTGACGACGAAAGACTAGCGCGTAATGAGCTGAAAAAATTATTGGAACAACATCCAGACATCACCATCATTGATGAAGCAAGCAATGTAGATGAAGCCATCGAAAAAATTGATTTATCAAGACCAGACCTTATTTTTTTAGACATACAAATGCCAGGCAAAACTGGGTTTGATTTATTGGCTGAAATTGAAAAATCACCACGTGTTATTTTTACTACAGCATATGATGAGTTTGCTTTGAAAGCCTTTGAAGTGAATGCTTTGGACTATTTATTAAAACCAATCGATCCTAAAAGATTAGCAGACTCGATTCAAAAATTACAAACTGAAATCGCACTCGAACAAGCAAGTTTATTGGGTGTGAGTAGAGGTCCATTGACGGAAGTGGATCAGGTTTTTGTAAAAGATGGTGAGCGTTGTTGGTTTGTGAAATTAGCTGACATTAGATTGTTTGAAAGTGTCGGTAATTATGCCAAAGTATATTTCTCCACCAACAAGCCATTGATTTTAAAATCATTGAATGCATTAGAAGAAAGATTGGATGACCGTGTATTTTTTAGAGCCAACCGAAAACATATCATCAATTTACATTCGATCGAAAAAATAGAGCCCTACTTTAATGGAGGCTTATTGGTAGAATTAAAAGGAGGAGAAAAAATCGAGATCAGCCGACGTCAAACGGTGAAATTCAAAGAAATGATGAGTTTCTAAATCGGATTAATTCAAACTGTGAATGGCCTCAGCCATCTTTTGAATTAAGGCAGGGTCTTTTTCAATGGCATTGCCAATTACAATAATATCTGCACCAGCTTTACAGTTTTCAATGGCTTTTTCTGGAGTCGTAATACCACCTCCAACGATGATAGGTGTTTGTATATGCTTAGCAACCTGTTGGATCATGCTGGTTGGGATGGGGTTTTTTGCACCGCTGCCCGCATCCATATAAATTAGCTTCAAGCCTAACATTTCACCAGCCATAGCGGTACAGGCAGCAATATCATTTTTATTCGCAGGAATAGGGTTGGTATTGGATATATAAGAGACGGTGGTTGGCATACCCCCATCTATCAACATATAACCGACAGGGATGATCTCTAATCCACTTTGTCTTACAAATGGGGCACTAATGACATGTTGACCAATCAATAATTCAGGATTGCGTCCAGAAATTAAAGAAAGGTACAATAAAGCGTCTGCTTTTGGGGTGATCTGGTCTGGGGATCCTGGAAATAGTACTACAGGAATAGAACAAGCTTGTTTGATCTGAGCAACAACTTGGTCTAAAGTATCCGTCACCACTAAACTCCCTCCAACAAAAATAAAGTCTATTTTATATTGAACAGCAAGGTCAATCGTCTTCTGTAAATCAACACCACCGAGCTTATCTGGGTCAATTAAGACTGCAAATGCCTTTTGCTGTTTCGTTTTTTTATCTAGGATATTTTGGTATACTTTGTTGCTCATCTGGCACAAAATTATCTATTTTAACTATACAATCCACCACTTACTTATCTATTACAAAAAAAAATGATAAATCAAGCTTTTTTTTCTTAAGAAACTAACATTTAGTGGGGATAAATCATCAAATTCAATAGGGGTAATGGGTTTATAATTGTTCACATCAATTTTCCACATCTGTTGATATTTCAGTTGCGAAAGTCTCAATAGAGCACTATATTTTCGTCTACCCGTATTGCTTTTTCAAAAGCGCCGCGGAAACCCAGAAATTACTATATAAAAACTGACCAAGATCATGGCTAACACAAAAACAAAAAAAGGCTTAGAGTTTAAGCGCAAATTCACCATCGAAGGCGTGAGTCCATTCGATCAGTTCGAGTATGATTACAGAGATAGTGTAATCAAAAATCCGAACGGAGAGAAAGTATTCGAAATGACGAATGTGGAAGTGCCAAAACAATGGAGCCAAATTGCAACGGATATCCTTGCACAAAAATATTTCAGAAAAGCGGGTGTACCTCAAGCCGATGGTTCTTTGGGTAGAGAAACTACTGTCAAACAGGTAGCGCATCGTATGGCTAATTGTTGGAGAGTATGGGGAGAGCGTTATGGTTATTTCACAACAACAAATGATGCACAAGTATTTTACGAAGAATTAGTATATAGTATTTTAAACCAAGCATGTGTACCAAATTCGCCACAATGGTTTAATACTGGTTTACACGAAAGCTATGGTATTACTGGGGGTGCTCAAGGGCACTATTATGTAGATCCAACCGATAAGCAATTAAAGCGTTCAACAAGCGCTTATGAGCGTCCTCAGCCGCATGCATGTTTTATATTGAGTGTGAGTGATGATTTAGTGAACGAGGGTGGTATTATGGACTTATGGACAAGAGAAGCAAGAATTTTTAAATATGGTTCTGGTGTCGGAACAAACTTCTCTCATATTAGAGGAGCCAACGAAAAATTATCAGGTGGTGGTTCTTCTAGCGGCTTAATGAGCTTCTTGAAAATTGGAGACCGCGCTGCTGGTGCAATCAAGTCTGGTGGTACAACACGTCGTGCTGCCAAAATGGTTTGTTTAGATTTAGATCACCCAGAAATATTAGAATTCATTAACTGGAAAGTACAAGAGGAAGATAAAGTTGCTGCCTTAATTGCTGCAGGTTATGACAATGGATATGAAGGAGAAGCTTATGCAACTGTTTCAGGTCAAAACTCAAACAACTCTGTACGTATTCCAAATAGCTTCTTTAAAGCATTGTCTGAAGACGGCAATTGGGAATTAAAAGCACGTACCGATGGTCGTGTAATGAAATCTATTCCAGCAAGAGAAGTGTGGGATCAAATTGCGAACGCTGCATGGCGTTGTGCGGATCCAGGTACACAATATGATACGACTATCAACGAATGGCATACTTGTCCAAAAGGTGGCCGAATCAATGCATCTAACCCATGTTCTGAATACATGTTCTTAGACAACACTGCATGTAACTTGGCTTCTATTAACTTAAGAAAATTCTTCAACGAATCAGATAATTCATTTGATGTAGAAGGTTTTGAATATACAACAAGATTATGGCAGACTGTTTTAGAAGTATCTATTTTAATGGCGCAGTTCCCTTCTAAAGAAGTAGCGCAATTATCTTATGACTACAGAACGACAGGTTTAGGTTTTGCTAATTTAGGTTCTATGTTGATGGTAAGTGGTATCGCTTATGATAGTGAAGAAGCACGTGGTATTGCTGGTGCAATCACTGCAATCATGACAGGTGTTGCGTATAAGACATCTGCAGAGATGGCTTCCTTCTTAGGTGCCTTTGATAGATATCAAGAGAACAAAGAAGATATGTTACGTGTTATGCGTAACCACCGTGCCGCTGCTTATGATGCAGAAGATGCCTATGTAGGTATTGAAATTAAGCCTCAAGGAATTAAAGCACAATTCACGCCTGACTACTTATTAAAAGCTGCAACAAAAGCTTGGGATGATGCAGTTAAATTAGGAGAAAAATATGGTTACAGAAATGCGCAAACAACTGTGATCGCACCAACTGGAACCATTGGCTTAGTAATGGATTGTGATACAACAGGTGTTGAACCAGATTTTGCATTGGTTAAATTCAAAAAATTATCTGGTGGTGGATATTTCAAAATCATCAACCAATCTGTACCTCAATCATTAAAGAATCTAGGCTATACACAGAAGCAAAATGATGCGATCGTTAACTTTGCCGTGGGTCATGCCAATTTCGAAGGTGCACCACATATCAATAACAAAAGCTTATTGGCTAAAGGTTTCACGCAAGAAGAAATCGATAAATTAAATGGTGCTGCAAGATCAGCATTTGAAATTGGATTCATCTTCAATCGTTTCACTTTAGGTGATGCTTGTTTAACAAGATTAGGATTCAAGGAAGAAGTATTCGCAGACTGGAGCTTTAGTTTATTAGAAGCTTTAGGATTTAGCGAAGATCAAATTGACGAAGCAAATGATTATGTATGTGGTACCATGACTGTAGAAGGTGCTCCAGCATTGAAAGACGAACATTTGTCCATCTTTGATTGTGCCAACAAAAATGGTAAAAAAGGCGTTAGATATATTCATGCACATGGACATATTAGAATGATGGCAGCATGTCAACCATTCTTATCAGGTGCGATTTCAAAAACAATTAACCTTCCACACGAAGCGACTGTTGAAGAAATTGCAGATTCTTATTTAATGAGTTGGTCATTAGGTTTAAAAGCAAATGCGATTTACCGTGATGGATCTAAATTAAGCCAACCATTATCTACAAAATCTGATAAGAAAACTAAAACGGATAGTGCTGAAGCGGAAGCATCTGAAGAAGTAGCAACTTCTCAAATGGTGGACTTGAGCAACTTAACAGTTGACGAATTATTAGAAGAAGTACAAAAGAGAATGACAACTTCAACCGATACGGTATTGAAGCGTCAATTGTCTCGTATTGTTGAGCGCAAATCCTTACCAGCCAAGCGTCGTGGCTTTACACAAAAAGCACGCATTGGTGGTCAAGTATTGTTCTTAAGAACGGGTGAATACAATGACGGAACGGTTGGTGAATTATTCATTGACTTGGCAAAAGAAGGTTCAACCCTTCGTAGCTTAATGAACTGTTTCGCCATCTCTATCTCTGTAGGTTTACAATATGGTGTGCCTTTAGAAGAGTTTGTTGACAAGTTTGTATTCACAAAATTTGAACCATCAGGTATGGTGGATCATCCAAATATTAAAACAACCACGTCTATTGTGGACTTTATCTTCCGTGCCTTAGCTTATGAATATTTAGGCAGAACAGATTTAGTACATGTATTAGATAAGCCTACAGTTGAGAACTTAGGAGAGGAGGGAGATATCACCCTTGTGGGAAAGCCTGAATTGAGTAGCATTCGCGTAACTGCACCAGCTACTCCTGCTCCAGTCGCTAAAGCAAATGTGGTAGCTGCTGTCAACGAAGGTGGTTCAATGGACAATATTACTGCAGCAGCAAAGAGCATGCAAAGCGATGCGCCTGCTTGTAGCACTTGTGGACATATCACTATTCGTAGCGGTACTTGTTACAAATGTTTGAACTGCGGAACAAGCATGGGATGTAGTTGATTTTTTGTGAATTTTTATAAAATATAAAATTCACAAAAACATCCTCTTATGATTTTAATCCCCACCCCGTAAACGGGTGGGGATTATTGTTTTCCTGCCATCCACGATTTTGTTATAATTCCCACCCCGTAAACGGGTGGGGATTATTGTTCCAAAACATTCCTGTAAAAAATATCCATCCATAGATTAAATCAAGTAAATTCATAGTTCAAATTATCACTAGAAAAACTATTCTCTTATGTCTGATTTTCAAGTTAAAGTAGCACCTAAAACATATGACGCAGTCATAGTGGGTTCTGGTGCTGGTGGTGGAATGGCTGCATATGTTTTAGCAAAAGCAGGTTTGAAAGTATGCTTACTAGAAGCTGGTCCAGATTTTGATCCTGCAAAGCATTCTTCTCAAATGAAAAATCCTTGGGAATCACCCCGTCGTGGAGCGAGTACAAAAATGAGACCCTTCGGCGATTTCGATGCCTCTTTCTGGGGCTGGGAAATAGATGGCGAGCCTTATACGCAAACAAAAGGTGCAGACCATTTTGATTGGTGGAGAGCAAGAATGGTGGGAGGAAGAACCAATCACTGGGGACGTATTTCATTAAGATTTGGTCCAAGAGATTTTAAAAGAAAAAGCATTGATGGATTAGGAGATGATTGGCCAATTGGGTACGAAGATGTGAAACCTTATTATGATAAAATAGATCAATTAATTGGTGTGTATGGAACGAATGAAGGTTTAGAGAATGATCCAGATGGTATTTTCTTACCACCTCCAAAACCAAGACTACACGAATTGATGTTTAAGAAAGCGGCTACTGGTATTAATATCCCAGTGATCCCTTCTCGTTTATCTATTTTAACCAAAAAAATAAACGATGAGCGTGGTGCATGTTTTTATTGTGGTCAGTGTAATCGTTCATGTAAAGTCTACGGAGATTTTTCTTCTTCATCTGTCTTGGTAAGACCAGCAGTGATGACAGGGAATGTAGATTTGATTACAGGTGCGATGGCGCGTGAAGTATTGACAGACAATGAAGGAAAAGCAAAAGGTATTTCTTACGTGAACAAAATGGATAAACAAGAATACCAAATCAATGCGAAAGTGGTGATCCTTGGCGCAAGTACTTGTGAGACCGCACGTTTGTTGTTGAATTCTAAATCACAAAAACATCCAAACGGATTGGCTAATAGTTCTGGTGTGGTAGGGCATTATTTACATGATTCTACAGGTGCAGCATTGGGTGGCGTGATTCCAAATTTAATGGGTCGTAAGCGTTATAACGAAGATGGTGTTGGAGGTATGCACGTATATACGCCATGGTGGTTGGATAATAAAAAATTAGATTTCCCACGCGGCTATCATATTGAATATTGGGGTGGTATGAGCCAGCCAGGTTATGGCTTTGGTATGGGTACGCAAGGATTGAATGGTAAATTCCAAGTGAATGGGAAAACGAAAGAAGAGGGTGGATATGGTAGTTCATTAAAAGAAGACGTGCGTTTCTTTTACGGCGCTAGTGTAGGTATGGGTGGTCGAGGGGAAGCAGTACCTCGTTTTGAAAACCATTGTAAGATCGACCCAGATGTAGTAGATAAATATGGCATTCCAGTTTTAAATTTTAATTGTAAGAATTCAGAATATGAAATCAAGCAAGCAAAACACATGAAAGAAACATTCCGTGAAATCATGCATGAAATGGGCGCTGTAATTACATGGGGTGATCAGGATGACGCCACAAATAATTATGGCTTATCCAATCCTGGGAATATTATTCATGAGGCAGGAACAGTGCGTATGGGGAATGATAAAAAAACTGCACCATTGAATGCATGGGGACAAGCACATGATTGTAAGAATTTATTTTGTGTAGATGGTTCTGTATTTACGTCTCAAGCAGACAAGAATATCACTTGGACTATTTTGGCATTGTCAATGCGCACATCGGAATACATTTTGGATCAGTTACAAAAACAAAATCTATAGATTTTGTTTTTAAAATAATAAAAAGAAGTGTGAAGGGAGTTTAAATTTTTTGAAACAACCTTCACACGACCAAAAACAAAATATTTAAATTAATTACCATGGACAGAAGAAAATCCATTAAAGCATTAATCCTAGGAACAGTTTCTGCAGGCGTTGTAATACAAGCTTGTAAAAGCGAGAAGACAACCGTTTCTGAATTTAATTTGGACGACCGCATGCAGGAAGAAAAAGATTATTTGGTAAAAGTAAACGCTGAACCAAAATTCTTTGATGAGCACGAAATGGCTACCATCACAGTATTAGGAGATATCATTATGCCAAAAGATGAAACCAGTGGTTCTGCTTCTGAAGCGAAAGTCCCAGAGTTCCTTGAATTCATTGTAAAAGATATGCCCGAGCATCAAGTGCCAGTGAGAGGAGGATTAAGATGGCTAGACTTGCATAGTTTCAATAAGCATGGAAAATCTTTTGTGAGCTGCACAAGTGCGCAACAAATTGGTATCGTGGATGAGATTGCTTATCCTAAAAAAGCAAAGCCAGAAGTTGCCCAAGGTGTGAGCTTTTTTAATAAAATGAGAGACTTAGTAACAACAGGTTATTATACTTCTGAGATTGGTATAAAAGACCTTGGCTATATGGGGAATGTGCCGAATCAATGGCAGGGTGTACCTGATGATGTGTTGAAACACCATGGACTCGCTTATACTGAGAAGGAATTGAAAGAATGTATCTAATTAATTCTTAAAATCTACGAAATAGTACTTCCTGCAGCGATCGCTTCGCTAGGGCTCACAAAGTATAATTTTCCTGCAGCGTCTTCGGCCATTAAGATCATGCCCTTGCTTTCTAGACCACGCATTTTTCTTGGTGCTAAATTCGCAACGATCGTCACTTGCTTGCCTACAATTTCTTCTGGCTTAAAATGCATAGCGATACCAGAAAGGATGGTCCTTTGTTCAAATCCTAGGTCTACCAATAGCTCTAATAATTTATCTGCTTTTTCTACTTTTTTGGCTTCAATGATCGTGCCGACGCGTAAATCTATTTTTCCAAAATCATCAAACACGATTTCTGGTTTTAAGCTATTGTCTTTTGGATTTTCGGTAATTGTGTTTTCCATAGTTGTTTTTTTAGCAGCTACATTGGCTTGTAACTGTGCTAATTCTGCATCAATTTCTTCGTTCTCTATTTTTCTAAAAAGTAATTCAGGCGCTCGTAAGCTGTAACCTACTTTTAATAAATCAAATTTTCCTGCATTCTCCCATTCTAACATTTTGTCTACCACTTTCATCATATAACACATTTTCTTGGCAGTAAATGGAATGAAAGGTTGTGCAAGAATCGCTAGGTTAGCACATAATTGCAAGCAAGCATGCATCGTGTTTTCGATGATCTTTTGTGCATCAGGATTTTGGTCTAATGTCTTTGCAACAATCCATGGCTCCTGCTTTTGCATGTATTGGTTACCTTTTCTTGCAAGGTCAATCAATTCGAATTGTGCTTCTCTAAATTTATATTGCTCTAATAAATTCGTGATCTTTTCTTTAGATACTTTCACCGCATCCATCATGCCCTTAAAGCTATCAGTTGCATTGTCGCTTGCCGCTTCTGCATTAATTAAATCAGTATGAAAAGGAGGCACTTTACCATTGCATAATTTATGCATCAAGACCCAAGTCCTGTTCACAAAATTTGCGAAGATGCTTACCAATTCTCCATTTACAGATTCCTGAAAACCTTTCCACGTAAATTCACTATCCTTTGATTCAGGCGCAATAGAAGTTAGATAAAAACGCAAGCTATCCGCAAGTCCGTCTCCACCATTTTCTTTTTTAATCCATTTGTTGATATAATCATCCATCTCGATACTCCATCCTTTAGAAGTGCTCATCTTATCACCTTCTAAATTCATGAACTCGTTAGCTGGCACATTTTCTGGTAAAATATGTCCATTCAATTTCAACATCACCGGGAAGATGATGCAATGGAATACAATATTGTCTTTACCAATAAAGTGAACCAGTTTTGTATCCTTATCATTCCAGTAAGGAGACCAATCTTTATTGTTATTGATTGCCCATTGTTTGGTCGCACTAATGTAACCAATGGGTGCGTCAAACCAAACGTATAATACTTTTCCTTCACCACCTGGCACAGGTACTTTAATGCCCCAATCTAAATCACGGGTGACTGCTCTTGCTTGCAAACCGCCGTCAATCCAGCTTTTACACTGACCCACTACTGCAGGACGCCAATCATAAGCGTGTTCTTTTAAAATCCATTCGCGTAAAAAATCCTCATGTCTATTTAAAGGTAGGTACCAATGCGATGTTACTTTTTTAATGGGTGCTTGACCACTTAAGGTACTCACTGGGTTGATCAATTCTTCGGGGCTCAAAGTCTTGCCACATTTTTCACATTGATCTCCATAAGCTTCTTTATGACCACAACTTGGACAAGTGCCCTTGATATAACGATCTGCTAAAAAAGTATTCGTTGCTTCGTCAAAATATTGTTCCGAAGTTTTTGTTTCTAAGTCCCCTTTTGCTTCTAAGTTTTTGAAAAATTCAGATGCAATTGCATGGTGCAACGGGTCGCTAGTTCTATGATAGATATCAAAGGCAATTCCCAGGTCCTTGAAATTCTGTTCAATGATTGGATGGTATTTGTCAATGATGGCTTGAGCGGTGGTGCCCTCCTTGGTTGCTTGAATAGGAATAGCCGTTCCATGTTCATCACTTCCACATACAAAAACAACGTCCCTTTGTTGCGCTTTTAAATAGCGAACATAGATGTCGGCTGGTAAATAAGCACCCGCTAAATGGCCAATATGCTTTAAACCATTTGCATAAGGAAGTGCTGCTGTAATCAAATATCTTTTAGGCGTGTTCATTGCAGCAAAAGTACTTAATATTGTGGTATGATTCAACCGTCTAAACTAGTACCCGGCAGTACCATTGGCATTCTTTGTCCGGCGGGCGCAATTCCAATGGAAAATGTGACTATTTGTGCGCAAGTCCTATCGTCATGGGGTTATCAGGTGCGCATTGGAAAGACAGTAGGCACTCAGTTTGGTCATTTTGCTGCATCGGATCTGGACCGACAAAATGAATTGCAGTCCATGATGGACGACCCCGAAATACATGCTATTTTATGTGCCCGTGGTGGATATGGATTGAGTAGAATTATTTCAGAATTAGACTTTACAAAAATCAAAGCCCGTCCCAAATGGGTGATTGGTTTTAGCGATATTACCATCTTACATGCTGCCTTGCAAAAGCAAGGTATTCAAAGCATTCATGGGCCCATGTCGGCAGGATTTGGGAAAGGAGATGCAGGGCTGCCATATATTATGGCTTTAAAACAAATGTTGGAAGGAGCGGCACTGCCGGTGGAAGCAAAAGCCCATCCAGCCAATCGATTGGGCCATTCAGAGGGGATCATGGTGGGGGGCAATTTATGCTTGATGAACCATTTAATTGGAGGTGAAAATCAATTGGATACAAAAGGTAAAATTTTATGTATCGAAGACGTTGGGGAGTATCATTATAACGTGGATCGTATGCTGATACAGTGTAAAAATGCAGGTCTATTGGATGGATTAGCTGGTCTAGTTGTGGGTGGATTCACCGAAATGAAAGACGATGCAATCGCATTTGGAGAGACCGTTACAGAGATGATTCAACGAACAACCAAGGGGGCCAATTATCCGATTTGCTTTGATTTCCCAATCAGCCACGATTTAAACAATATGCCGGTTCAGCTAGGGGCTACCTATCAGTTAGGGGTCACTGAAAATGCAGCTGTTTTAACAAAAATCTAAAGCCTAGGATACATTAATACATTAAATTTGTATTCTAAAATTGTATCTCATGCTAAAATCATTTTTATCTTTTGTCGCTTTTATTTTGGTAGGCCTTCAAAGCCTTACTGCACAATCTTATGTGATGTCTGGTATCGAAAAGACAGATAAAGACCAGATGCAATACGAAGTTTTAGGAAAAGTAGATGGTCGTTATTGGATTTATAAAAATAACGATGGTATTGCAACGATTGCACAATACAATGATCAAATGCAATTGGTGCAACAAAACGATTTAGTTTTTTTACCAAAAAAATTAAATGCACTTGAGTTTGTTACAAAATCAAATAGAGTGTATGCCTTTTATCAATTTCAAGCAGCTACTACATTATATGCAATGGTTGCAGAATTAGATGAAAAAGGACAATTAGTTGGTGCGCCAATAATCATCGATACGGCAGAAAAAATCCGTCCAGGCTCAGGCGCAAAAGTTTTTAATTTAATTGAAAGTGAGGACCGATCAAAGTTGCTTTATTTTAGTGTAAATACAACTAATCCAGCTTCCATTAAAATTAAAACAATGGCATTGAGTACGCCATTTGGTAAATTAAATGAAGCAACAATCAGCATCAATGCGCAAAATAAAAAAAGTAATCTTTCAGATTTTGCTTTAGATAATAAAGGCAATTTATTCTGTTTAAGAAATGTAGAACAGCCCAATGCTGCACCAGTGGTAAGCTTATTGTATATGGCTGCTGACGGTTCAGAAGTAATTGAAACACCAATCGTGAACAATAGTTTAGTCTTAGATGATATCCGTTTGAAAATTAATAATAAAAACGGAACAGTGATAGTGAATTCGTTTTATGCAACAGAAAAGAAGGGTCATATAGAAGGGATGTACACTTTTATCTGGGATATTGCGACAAGGCAAAATAGTTTAAGTAATGCAAGTCGTTTTACAGATGCAGTGAGAGATGCAGTAACAAATAAAAAGAACTTAAAGAATGCTTTTGATCATTTTTATTTTGATCAAGTACAACCCAATGCAGATGGAAGTTTTACGATTATTGTAGAAGCTGCTACAACAAGCTCTAATAGAAACGCATTTTCAAGATGGGACTTTTTTTGGGGTGGTCCATTTTACAACCCATTTATATTTAATTTTTGGAATCGACCATTTGGATTTTATCCATGGGCAAGATTTGGTTGGGGTATGATGGGCGGCCCATGGGGATGGGGTGGCTGGGGTCCAGGATGGGGACTTGGCTGGGGTGGTGGCTGGGGCATGATGGGACCATGGGGTTGGGGTGGTGGAATGGGTATGATGGGACCATGGGGTTGGGGTGGTGGATTTGGCGGATTTGGATATCCTTCTGTAACTTATACTGCAGGCAAAGTGGCCATCTTAAATTTTGATGCAAAAGCAAATATCCAATCTGTAAAAACAATTGATAAACAACAATCCGACTTGAATGTAGATCAGTTCATTGGATATGGACAAATCAACAATGCTGATGGCACCAATTTCCTATATTATCAAAAATCAAAAGGCGTAAAACAATTAGTACATCAACAATTGAGTGCATCTGGTGCTATCGTCAAGGGCAATCCTATTATGATCAATGAAAAGCAAGTGGAGTGGATGCCAAGGTCTTTAAAGCAAGTGGGTGAAAAAGAAGCCATCCTACCTTATCAATCAAAAGGAAAATTAGGGTTTGCTAAAATCACGATTCAGTAAGCATGGTTTTTTTATTTAGAGATAGGTCCGATATCAATGTACTCTTCTTAGTTTTATTAAGTGTTGCAGTGCATTTCCATTTTTATTGGGAAGCGCCTATTGTGATTGCGAATCCTACGGATGGTTTACTGGCTTATCTTTTATTTCATTATGTAAAACCTTTACCGCCTTTAGCGCTCATTGTCATTTTTCATTTGATTGTAATTGTGCAAGCGCTGCGATTGAATATTTTAGTGAGTCGATTTAAGATGTTTCAACATGTGAGTTACTTGCCAGCATTTACTTTTGTTGTCTTAACCGCTTTGTTTCCTTTTTGGGATGCCATTAGTTCTGGTTTAATTGCAAATGCTTTTATCATTTGGATCTTAGTGAAGTTGAATCGATTGTACGATCAGACACAGCCCAAAACACTAGAATTCAATATTGGAATGATTGTTGGATCTTCTATTTTATTATACGAGCCGATCGCGATATTGATACCGGTAGTTATTTTTGCATTAGCCATCATCAGACCATTTAGATTAACAGAATGGTTGGTATTGATCATGGGCATTATTTTGCCTTTTTACTTTATTTTCACTTATGTTTTTTTAACAGATTCTGCTGCAGCTTTCACCGCATTTTTACCGAAATTAGATTGGGAAAATCCATTTGCTGCCTTGGACCTTAAGTCAATCATTGCATTATCATTTATGGGTCTACAATTGTTAATTGGACTCTACTTTTGGCAGGATCAACAAAATCGCTTTATTATTCAGGTAAGAAAATACTGGGGCGTGATGTTACTGACTTTGGTGGTGACTTTTTTCCAACCCATCATCTTCTCTTCGCAGGCTTTATACGCTTCTGCCATTGTGATCGCCCCATTGGCAAGTTTCATTAGTTTTTGTTACGCAGGCCCTAAGCAGTTGATGATCCCCAATGTCTTATTTTGGATTTCAGCTGGTTTGATTGTGTATAACCACCTTTTTTAGGTGTAGAATTTACGCTTTTTAGCAAAGCCTTTTTAAGTACCTTTGTAGTTCAATTTTACTCAACTTTTTAAGCTTACTACTATGAAATTTGGCGTATTGGTTTTCCCTGGTTCAAACTGTGATAGAGACATGCAAGATGCATTAGAAAAGGACCTTGGTTTTGAAGTGCAAATGCTTTGGCATAAGGAAAGTGACTTATCTCATTTCAGCACAGAAGATTGTATTGTTTTGCCAGGTGGATTCTCCTACGGTGATTATTTACGTTGTGGCGCGATTGCAAAATTTAGTCCAATGATGCAATCAGTCATTGAATTTGCAAATAAAGGTGGTAAAGTGTTGGGCGTATGCAATGGGTTTCAAATTTTATGTGAATCAGGCTTATTGCCTGGCGCATTATTGCAAAATGCCAATCAGCAGTTTATTTGTAAAAATGTATTTATCAAATCCGAAAATAGTGGTCCATTGCAAATTCCAATTGCACATGGCGAAGGAAGGTATTTTGCAGATGAGGCTACTTTAGCAGGTTTAGAAAAAAACAATCAAATCATTTTCCGCTACTGTGATAAAGATGGTAAGATTGGAGGGGATGCGAATCCAAATGGTGCCATTCAAGATATTGCTGGTATTTGTAATGCTGGCAGAAATGTATTTGGTATGATGCCGCATCCAGAAAGAGCAACCAATCCACTATTGAACAATACGGATGGGGTTCAGGTATTTGAACTATTAGGTTTATTGAAAACCGCAGCAGCTTTATAATTAAAATCAAACAGATGAAAAAAATATTTCTTGCCTTATGTTTATTGACTTTTGCGTTGCAAAGTCAAGCTCAAAAATTAGCGCCAGTAAAATGGGCATACCAAGCAGTGAAGACAGGAGAGAAGCAGTACAATATCATTATTACTGCAAATGTGGATGCGCCTTGGCATATCTATTCTCAGTTTGTAAAAAAAGGGCCAGTTCCTACTACGCTGCAGTTTGCTAAAAATCCTTTGGTTGTTTTAAAAGGTAGCACAAAGGAAGTTGGTCAATTAGAAAAGAAATTCGATAATAATTTTGGTGCTGTCATTGGCTCTTTTGGCGGTAAAGTTCAATTTATTCAAGCGGTTACTTTAAAAGTAAATACCAAGACTAAGTTGACTGGCACCATTGAATATATGGTTTGCAATGAGGAAAGATGTTTGCCTCCAACAAAACAAAGTTTTGAAGTCGATATCCAATAATTTTAGAATCCATCATTCTTATAAAAGGCTGTGAAGCCAAACTTTTTCATGCGTAATTTACTTTTGACATTTATAGCGCTATTCTTATCTGTAGCACAATTACAAGCACAGGCAGATAGTATTGCAAAAGCAACAGTGAACATCACCGCTAAGAATGATTCTGTGTATGCCATACAAGTAACTGTTCAAGTTCAAGCTGGATGGAAAATCTATGATGCCAATGCAGAAGGGGTAGAAGCGCCTAGTTTAAAATTTACTTTAGAAACAGCGTTGGCTGTTAATCCACCAAACTATTCAGTGGTTGCTCAAGCACAAAAAGATGTATTGTTTGGAACTGTAAAAGTCTTCACAGGACAATTTGATATCACAGAAGATATTGTGATTCATGGATTTCAACCAGATAGTTTAAAAGGAGTAGTGGTCTTAAGTGCAGGAAAGGAGTCTTCATTTTATGTGATTGAATTACCTATTGCAATGCCGCTTCAAAATGGACAAAAAGGAACTCAGTTCAATATCTTACTTCCTGAGTCGGCGCGCAATGCACCAGAGAATGCTTGCGGAGAAACAACATCAAGTACGAATGCAGATAGTGGTGCATGGGGTGTATTCTTTTTAGGATTCTTGGGTGGATTAATTGCATTGGTTACGCCATGTGTATTTCCTATGATACCTGTAACGGTATCTTTTTTCACAAAAAGATCTAAGACAAGAAAACAAGGCATACAAAATGGATTGATTTATGGGTTGAGTATTTTCTTGATATACGTATTAGCTAGTGTGCCTTTTCATATTGCAGGCAATGTGCAACCAGAAATTTTTAATAGCATTTCTACCAACGCTTGGTTGAATATTGCATTCTTTGCCATCTTCATTTTCTTTTCTATTTCTTTCTTTGGATATTTTGAAATTAGTTTGCCTTCGGGTATTGCCAATAAAGCCGACGCTAAAAGTGGCTTAGGAAGTTTGGGCGGTATTTTTTTCATGGCCATCACATTAGCGATTGTTTCTTTCTCATGCACAGGACCAATACTAGGTACTTTATTAGTGGGTTCATTACAAGGAGGCGCTTGGGCCTTAACACTAGGCATGGCAGGGTTTGGATTGGCTTTAGCACTTCCATTTACTTTATTTGCCATCTTTCCACAATGGCTTCAGAGCTTACCTAAATCAGGAGGCTGGTTGGATACAGTAAAAAAAGTATTGGCCTTTGTTGAATTGGCATTGGCATTTAAATTTTTATCGAATGCAGATTTAGTGCAACATTGGGGACTACTAAAAAGAGAAGTCTTTATTGGTATTTGGATATTGATTAGCCTTGGTTTGTCTGCCTATCTATTTGGTTTCTTATTATTACCACATGATGTAAAAGGACAAAAAATTGCTTTAGGTCGAAAATTGTTTGGTGGACTCGCTTTAGGTTTTGCATTGTACTTAGGAGCGGGATTGATGCCTCAAAATGCCAATAATTTAAAATTATTAAGTGGCTTCCCACCTCCAACACATTATAGTCTATTTGCATCTGATAGTTCAAGTCATGGCTTAAAAGCGGATGTAGTGAATGATTATACCAAAGCATTGGCGATGGCGAAGGCGCAACAAAAACCAATCTTAATAGACTTTACTGGTTGGGCTTGTGTGAATTGTAGAAAAATGGAAGAGCAGGTATGGACAGATCCTGCGGTGGAAAATTTTATTCAAGAAAATTTTATTTTACTATCCTTATATGTAGATGATCGAGCAAATTTACCGGTAGCAGAACGTTTTGTATACACGACTCAAGGTGGTCAACAAAAACAAATCAATACCGTAGCAGATTTGTGGGCGACATTTGAGACCGAGAATTTTAATCAGTCTTCACAACCTTTATATGTAGTATTAAGTTCAGATCAAGTATTGCAATCCAATCCTATTGGGTACACCCCAGATATTCAACAATACCTTGAATGGTTAAAGTGCAGCGCTAAGAAAAAATAAAAAAATTTTATACATAAAGAAGGCCCCATGGGGCCTTCTTTATTGGGAAACGTATCTTTTAAAAACTACATCGTCATACCGCGCTCGTTCATCATTTTTCTTAAGTTAATTAAGCCATAACGCATTCTTCCTAAAGCTGTATTGATACTGCAGTTGGTCAAAGTCGCAATTTCTTTAAAACTTAAATTGGCATAGTGTCTTAACACAATAATTTCTCTTTGTTCCTCTGGCAATAAGTCAACGAGTTCTTGAATATTTTTATGTGTTTGTGCACGTGTCATTTTATAATCGGCAGAATGATCGGTATGCTTAATCACTTCGAAAATATCTTGGTCATCACTTGTTTTAATTACAGGGGTACGTTTTACTTTTCTAAAATGGTCTACACAAAAATTATGAGAAATTCTTAAAGCCCAAGGAAGAAACTTACCTTCTTCTGAATATTTTCTTTGCTTTAAGTTGTCAATAATTTTAATAAAAATTTCCTGGATTAAATCTTCGGCTAAATAGCTGTCTTTTACCATAAATAAAATGGTGTTGAAGATTTTTTCTTGGTAACGATCAATCAAGGCATCGAAAGCACGGGTATTGCCTCCTTGGAAAGATTGGATCAATTCGTTGTCTGTCAGTTCAACTACTTTGTTCATGTTTGTTTTTTATAGGTTGTTCTTAGGTCGGGTTTTGGGTCCCTTTGGATTAGTTTAGGAAAATTACTAGCTTATTGTGCTCGAATCGTAGATGTGGGAAACAAGAAATTTGTTTCAAGGATATCCACATTGTATTATTTACAATAATATTAAGCTGGAAGACAACCAAATAGGTCCTGTTGGTGTTATTTTTGTAGTATGGCTGTAATTAAGAAATCGCTGGATAAAACGGAACGAAATAACATCGAAGTGGTGGGTGCAAGGGTGCATAACCTAAAAAATGTATCTGTTGAGTTTCCTAGGAACCAATTGATTGTGGTAACAGGGGTTTCTGGTAGCGGAAAGTCTTCTTTGACCATTGATACCCTATTTGCCGAGGGACAAAGGCGCTATGCCGAAAGTTTATCCTCCTACGCTAGGCAGTTTATGTCTAGAATGGGTAAGCCGGATGTGGATTATATCAAGGGTTTATGTCCAGCCATCGCTATTGAGCAAAAAGTGACTACCCGTACCCCAAGAAGTACAGTGGGAAGTATGACCGAAATTTATGAGTACTTAAGGGTCTTATTTGCCAGGATTGGTAAAACCTATTCCCCTATTAGCGGTCAAGAGGTAAAAAAACAAGATGTACAAGATGTGCTATCCTTTATTGAAAAAGGAAAGCTAGGGGATAAAATGGTCTTATTGGTTTTATTTAAGCAGCATGCCAAAAGAGATATCCAAGAGGAATTAAATATCCTCATGCAAAAAGGTTTTGCGCGTATTTACTTAAGAGCAGCAAAAACCCCGCCAGCCATTGTAAGAATTGAAGATGCATTGAATTGGACGAAGAAAGAACTACAACAAAATATAAAAGACAAGGAAGTCTATATTTTAATTGATCGTGTGGTGGTGAAAAAATTTGAGGAAGACGATCTGCATCGATTGACAGACTCTATTGGGACTGCATTTTACGAAGGAGAGGGGATTGTTTGGGTAGAACAAAATGAAACAAAATTAGTCAGCTATAATAACAAGTTTACTTTAGACGGCATTGAGTTTGATGAACCAAGTCCTAATTTATTTTCATTCAATAATCCATATGGCGCTTGTCCCACTTGTGAAGGCTATAGCCAAGTCTTAGGAATCGATGCCAACTTGGTGATCCCGAATCCACATTTATCGGTGTATGATGGTGCTGTGGCACCATGGAAAGGCGAAAAACTTTCTTGGTGGAAGGATCAATTTGTAAAAGAAGCAGGTAAGGAAGGATTTCCTATACATCAACCTATCCTAAAATTAACGAAGGCACAATTACAACAACTCTGGAAGGGGGTTGGTAAAGCATATGGCATCGACGATTTCTTTAAAGACGTAGAAGCGCATTTGTATAAAGTGCAGTTTCGTGTTTTGTTGAGTAGATATCGAGGCCGAACAGATTGTTCAGAATGTCAAGGATACAGATTGCGTAAAGAAGCATTGTATGTGAAAATTGCAGATCAACATATTGGACAATTGTGTACCATGCCGGTGCAGGATTTACAAGTTTGGTTTCAACAATTAAAATTAAGCACTACGGATACGGTGATTGCAAAGCGTGTGTTGATGGAGATTGAACAACGCATTCAAACATTAATGGATGTGGGTTTAGGCTATTTAACTTTAAGTCGTTTAGCAAATAGCTTGAGTGGTGGTGAGAGTCAGCGTATACAGTTAACAAGATGCTTGGGAAGTAATTTGACCAACTCTTTATATATTTTGGATGAGCCTTCTATAGGATTGCATTCAAGAGATACGGAGCGATTGATTAAAGTATTACAAAATTTAAGAGATCTTGGTAATACCGTGGTGGTGGTAGAGCACGATGAACAAATCATGCGTGAATCAGATCATATTATTGACATGGGTCCTTTAGCAGCGCATTTGGGCGGAGAAGTTGTTGCAGTTGGGAATGCAGTAAAGTTGATGAAGGATAAAAATAGTTTAACTGGAAAATATTTAAGCGGCACTTTATCTATTCCAATCCCATTAAAAACAAGATCCACAAAACATACCATACAATTAGAAGGTGCTTTCTTGCACAATTTAAAAAATATAGATGTACAATTTCCATTGCAATGTATGACGGTGGTGTCGGGCGTGAGTGGAAGTGGAAAAACAACATTGGTAAAGCAGGTATTGTACAACGCACTATTAGATGCAAAACAATTGCCTACAGAAATGAAGGGAGGATTCTCTGCCATTAAAGGCGACTTGCATTTGTTTGATCAAATAGAAATGGTGGATCAAAATCCAATTGGAAAATCATCCAGAAGCAATCCTGTGACCTATATTAAAGCCTACGATGCCATTAGAGATATTTATTCCAAGCAGGCCTTATCAAAAATCAGAGGCTTCTTACCAAAACATTTTTCATTCAATGTAGACGGAGGCAGATGTGATACTTGTAAAGGGGAAGGAGAACAATTGGTAGAAATGCAATTCTTAGCAGATGTTCATTTAGTATGTGAGGACTGTGGAGGAAAAAGATTTAAAGAAGCAGTTTTAGAAGTACAATACAAAGGAAAAAGCATCCACGATGTATTAGAGATGAGTGTGGATGAAGCCATTGAATTTTTTAGTGAAGAAAAAAATATTGTATTAGCCATTAGTCCATTACAAGAAGTGGGTTTGGGTTATGTGAAGCTAGGACAAAGTAGTAGCACCCTAAGTGGTGGAGAAGCGCAAAGAGTTAAGTTGGCAAGTTTCTTAGGCAAGGGAAAAGCCAGTAGTAAAATGTTATTCATATTTGACGAGCCAACCACTGGTTTACATTTTCATGATATCCATAAATTATTAAAAGCCTTTAATGCTTTAATCGATCAAGGACATTCTTTGATTGTAGTGGAGCACAATACCGATATCATTAAGTCGGCAGACTGGATCATAGACATGGGCCCAGAAGCAGGGGTCAATGGAGGTAACGTGGTATACGCAGGTGTTCCGACTGGATTGGCCAAATGCAAGGCTTCGCAGACTGGTAGGTACTTAGCATAAACCAACTCGTTCAAAAAAATAATTTCATATTTTTTGGCTAACTAAGAAATTAGTTATAATATTGACTAAGAAATTAGTTATAAAGCCAAAAAGAACCATATGAAAAAATTGACACAAGCCGAAGAACAAATCATGCAAGCCCTTTGGTCATTGGATCAAGGTGGCTATATCAAAGACATTTTGGAAGCATTGGATGCGCCAAAGCCACATCATAATACGGTGGCAACCTTACTTAAAATTTTAGTAGAAAAGGAGTTTGTTGGGATTCAAAATCCCAATAGGAATAATTTTTACCATCCATTGGTGAGTAAATCTGCGTATTCAGGTAAAAGAATTGAAGGTTTAACCGAAAATTATTTTGAAGGTTCTTATGCCAATGTGGTGTCCTTTTTGGTAGATAAAAAACAAATGTCGATTGAGGATTTGGAATTGCTATTACAACAACTTAAAAACAAACGCAATGACTAGTCAAACTTATTCAAAAATTATTAGCTGAGTTTATCTAATCCTATCTGCGCTCTTCACTAATTTCTCGTCCTGGTAAATTTTGTAACAAGCAACCAATTGTAAAACGGGAATTAAAAATAAACTTAAAGAGGCAAGGGTGAATCCGCCACCTGGATGTGCTTTGACGATATTGTAAATAAAATAACCAATCAATCCTGAAAGTAAAAAATTAACCAGAGTTACTTTTAATTGCAGCATTCGATTACCATATAAAAAAATACATAAAAAAGACAAACAAGCACTAAATGCCAAGCTGATTAAAGTGCTGTATTGAGCTGCGCCATTAATTTCCAAAGCATTAGGCTGTGGCGTATAATAAAATGGAAATTTTAAGATAAAGAATGCAGCTGCGCTAGCAATCAATAACCATAGGGTTTGTATTCTTTGTATCATAGCTTAAAGTTAGCTTATTATTAGCCTAATTCAGGATACAATACAAATTGCTCCATGAATTTATTTACTTCTTTCCTTGTATTGGCTAATACAGTTTCGTTGTCTGCGTTCATCAAGGCGGTATCAATGGATTCTACTACAAAAGGAATATGCCCTTCGTTCATGCCTCTTGTTGTAATAGCTGCTACCCCAAAACGGATACCTGAAGTCACAAAAGCAGACTTATCATCATAAGGCACCATATTTTTATTCGCAGTGATATCGGCCATACCAAGAACTTGTTCTGCTTTTTTACCACTGATATTTTTATTTCTTAAATCAATCAACATTAAGTGATTGTCTGTTCCACCGCTGATTATTTCATAGCCTTTTGCTACAAAAGCTGCTGCCATAGCTCTCGCATTTGTTTGTACTTGCTTTTGATACACCATGAATTCATCGGATAGAATTTCTCCAAATGCAATTGCTTTTGCTGCAATCACATGCTCTAGTGGTCCACCTTGTGTTCCAGGGAAAACAGCCATATCAATGACATTGGACCATAGTCTTAAATTACCTTTCATATCTTTTAATCCCAAAGTATTCTCACCATCCTTTGCCATCATAATCACACCACCTCTTGGCCCACGCAATGTTTTGTGTGTAGTAGAAGTAACAAAATGACAATGGTTGAATGGAGAACTTAATAATCCTTTAGCAATCAATCCTGCAGGGTGCGCGATATCTGCTAAAACAAATGCACCCACTTCGTCTGCTACTTTACGAATGCGCGCGTAATCAATATCTCTACTATAAGCACTTGCACCACAAATAATTAATTTAGGCTTATGTGTTCTTGCTTGACTTTCTAACATCTCGTAGTCAATCAATCCTGTTTCTTTCACTACACCATAAAAATGTGGGGTGTATGTTTTGCCAGAAAAGTTCACCGCACTGCCATGTGTTAAGTGACCACCCATACTTAAATCTAAACCTAATATAGCGTCGCCATTTTTTAAGATGGCCAACATGACTGCCGCATTGGCTTGCGCACCACTATGTGGTTGCACATTGGCATATTCCAATCCGAAAATTTCTTTTAAACGATCTATTGCTAATTGCTCTGTTTTATCTACAATCTCACATCCACCATAATACCTTTTTCCAGGATACCCTTCGGCATATTTATTGGTCATCACACAGCCTGTGGCTTGCATCACTTGTAAGCTTGTAAAGTTCTCAGAAGCAATTAGTTCTATACCACGTCTTTGACGTGCTAATTCTTGGTTGATGATGTCAAAAACAAGGGTATCTCTTTTCATATGGATGTGTTTCTAAGGTGCAAAATTAATTTATTATTAACTTGCTCCAAAGCTTTCTAGCAAGAGTTTTAGGCTGAATATCCACATTTGTTGAGTGTTTTATAATATTCCTATCTTTGAGGGGATATAATAGCATGAACTAATGGTTTTTTGCTATTTTTATCCTCCCCTAAACAATAACTACATGAAGGCGATTATACCGGTTGCAGGCGCTGGAGCAAAACTAAGACCACATACCTATACACAGCCTAAGGCATTGATTCCTATAGCAGGTAAAACTATTTTAAGTTTTATCGTAGATCAATTTAAGGCCGAAGGGATCAATGAGTTCATTTTTGTAGTGGGCTACTTGGGAGAGAAGATCCAAAATTATGTAGAGCAAACCTACCCAAATTTGAAAACCCATTTTGTGTATCAGAACGATCGTCAAGGGACAGCGCATGCAATTCAATTAGCACAAGATATTGTGGGTGGGGATGAAGTTTTTATTGCCTTAGGAGATACCATTTGTGAATACGATATTAAAGAAGTACTTGAAAGTCCTACGAGTATGTTGGGTGTTCAAAAAGTAGATGATCCAAGACAATTCGGAGTGGCAGAAATGAATGAAGATGGACTCATTGAACATGTTGTTGAGAAGCCGTCGATTCCAAAAAGTAATAATGCATTGGTAGGATTGTATAAAATTAAAGAGTCTGCTATTTTATTTGAATGCTTTCAACAATTGGTGAATGACAATATCAAATCCAATGGTGAATATAATTTAACAGATGCATTGGATTGCATGATTAAAAAAGGTGTGCAGTTTAAATCCTTTAAAGTAAAGAACTGGTTTGATTGTGGTAAAAAAGAAACTTTGCTAGAAACCAATGCCATGTTGCTTAAGAAGTCAGGAGGTCATGCTATCAATCCAGAATTATATACCAATAGCATCATCATTGCTCCAGTTAGTATTGCGGATGGATGTATAATAGAAAATTCAATCATTGGACCGCATGTGACCATTGGGAATAATACCACTATTAGAAGTTCCATTGTGAAAGATAGCATCATTGGTTCTTACACAGCATTGGATGAAGTGGTATTAGACAATTCATTGATCGGAAGTGATGCAGCAGTGAAGGGCATGAGTCGTACATTAAATATTGGCGACAACACTGAAATAGATTTCGGATAGAAATCATTAGAATTAGCATAATTCAAATGATTTTATTTGAAACTCAAACTATTTCTGTAGGTACATTGAATTCGCTTGTGCTACACAAGTAATTACCAAATCATTGATACATACATGCGCTGGTGTATTGGCCACATACCAAACTGTGTCTGCAATATCTTCTGCCATTAATGGGGTATAACCATTATACACTGCATTTGCTTTTTCAGCATCTCCTTTAAATCGAACCACAGAAAATTCTGTATCTGCTGCTCCGGGATGGATGGCGGTAACTTTAATTTGATAAGGCAATAAGTCAATTCTTTGTGCTTTACTAATCGCATCTACTGCATGCTTAGATGCACAATAGACATTCCCATCTTTATAGACTTCTTTGCCTGCAGTGCTTCCAATATTAATAATATGTCCTTTTTCTTTGATCAACATTGGTAAGACAGCTTTAGATGCATAGAGTAATCCTTTCACATTGGTATCTATCATCGTCTCCCAGTCTTCTAAATTAGCGTTTTCAAAAGAATCCCTGCCTAAGGCTAGGCCTGCATTGTTCACCAATATATTGATAGCTTGCCATTCGGTAGGTAAGTTTTGTAAATTGTTAAAAACGGCTTTTTTATCTTGAACATCAAAATTTAGGCACAATGTCTTGATGCCGTAGTTTGCTTCGAGTGCTTTTGCTAATTCGTCTAATTTTTCTTTTCTGCGTGCAGTTAAAATGAGGTTCCAACCACCTGCTGCAAATTTTGTAGCAGTTGCTTTTCCAAATCCTGAACTTGCTCCCGTAATTAAAATGATTTTTGACATCGTATTGTAGTTATTATAAATTTTTATTTAAGTGCTTCATTATTACCAACCAACATTTTTTTAAAAAATTGGTTCACTAAATCGGTTGCTTCAAGCATGCCCATATGGCCCACTTCTTTTAGCACCAAACTGTTGGATGAAGGTAGTAATTTAATTTGTTCCAAGCTGTCTTGTATGGGTACGGCAAGGTCTGCATCTCCTGCAATCATCCATACAGGCATATTATATTGTTGGAGTAAATGGGTCATTGCTTTTCGGTTCCGCATGGCAAATACAAATTGGATCATCGCTTCTTGGCTGATATCCGTTCCGCTATCAATAACATTTTGAATGGCTGCTGGACTAGATTTCTTAAAAGCATCACCAAATAAATTGGGTGTAGCAGTTTCAAGGTATTTAGAGACGCCCCATTCTTGAATAAACTCGGCCACTTTCATCCTGCTCGTTTTTTTTGCTTCGTTGTCCTCGTAAGTGGTTGAATGCAGTAATAATAAACCTTGCACATGGTTCACATAATAATCCGCAAAGGATAAGCCAATATAGCCGCCCATACTATGTCCTGCGATAAAGTAATGATCAATGTTTAAATGGTGCATTAAATCATGTAGCACTTCAACATACATTCGGATGCTAGGTGCTTGGCTATGATGCGATGCCAATGGTTTGCAATGCACCCCTGGTAAATTTGGTGCGATGACTCTATAATGGGAGGATAAAAATTCAATTTGATTTTTCCAGATACCATGGTCTTCGCCAAAGCCATGAATGAGTAGGATGGTTTGATCGCCTTTGCCCTCATCAAAATATGCAAGCTGATCTATTCCGTAATTGTAATGCTGCGGGGTTAGCTTAATTGAATTTTGCATCCCTTCCTCTTTTATACAAACGGTAATTCAAAACTAAAGAAAGCCCTATTAATAGGTATACTGAAATAGAAAATGATTGAGGAAGCCAATAGCTGACTGCAATCAGTCCAATAGTAGCAATAAAGAAGATGCGACCTAAATAACCAGCCCAAATGGGTTTAATAAAATAACATATCAAAGCAATAAAATACAATGGATGAATCCATGCAATATTAAAATTGTCGTGGCATGCTGTGTGTTTTGAAAACAAACTCATGTAAACCAATAATAATCCACCTAATCCAAAAATAAATAATAAAGAAACGTCTAAAATTTTAGCAGTTATCACAGCCCATCTTGCATTCCATTTTCCAACAAATAAATAGACCAGTATCAATCCAATGATATAATAGATTGGATCTGTAGGTTTCGTTGGTGTCGTTTTTGTGAAGTCATAATTTTGTGTTGTAGCAATATGACCTGGTTGAGCTGCAATTTGATCAAATAGTAAATCTGGTAAGAAGCCTGCCTGTATTGCAGTTGGCGCTTTATCTGAGACTGCGCCTAGCAAAACATCTATCCCTAATCCAATCCAAGGAATCCCTTGTTGATAAGGCGCTTCTACCACATGGGTTCTAAAACTTTTAATAGTAGATGGAGGGACTGGTGTACTTGCAAATTGATAAAAGCCATCTTTAACTCTAGTCGTGCAATTATCTGTAATGAAATTATATAAGTAATATCGATTATTACCTTCTAAATTTTTAAGCAATGCATTTTGCCAATTTATTTTTTCTGCATCTGTTAAAATCAATACTTGCTCTTTAATACTTCGCCCATAGTATTGATATTCTAAAATAAAATTTTGAAAATTATCTGCCGATAAAAAATAATTCAAATTGCCTTTCACAAATTCAACTAAAAAATTAGGCGTATTAAAATCGAATGTGCCAAAATTGAACACGACATCTGTTTGTTTGGCTGAGTCAATGATTCTAATGGCAGTATGTCCCCAAGCGGTATAGACATCCTCGCCTGGTGCGCAAGTTAAAATACTAATTTGCATTGCCACTTTGGTACTATCCTGTGCAGCTATTCTAGTGGATGTAAACAATCCGAACAATAACAATAGTGGGAGTAAACAAAGTTTACGCATTGTGTTGATTTATTCGTGTAGCCTTATTTTCTACTATAATTTGGCGATTCTTTAGTGATATCAATATCGTGTGCATGGCTTTCTCTCATACCAGCATTGGTAATTTGAACGAATGTGGCGTTTTGTAAATCTTTTATAGTTTTTGCACCACAGTAACCCATACCTGCTTTTAATCCACCCACAAATTGATAAACGATTTCTCCTAATGTGCCTTTGTAAGCAACGCGACCTTCAATCCCTTCTGGTACAAACTTTTTAGCGTCTGCATCCTCTTGAAAATATCGATCACCACTGCCTTGAGACATGGCGCCAATACTTCCCATGCCGCGGTATCCTTTGAATTTTCTGCCTTCGTATATAATTGTTTCGCCAGGACTTTCTTCGGTACCTGCAAAAATACTGCCCATCATTACGCAATTGGCTCCAGCTGCAATTGCTTTGACCATATCGCCTGTATAACGAATACCACCGTCAGCAATAATTGGAATATTTTTTCCTTTTAATGCTTTGGCTGCTTCCATGATCGCTGTTAATTGAGGTACGCCTGCGCCTGCTACAATTCTTGTTGTACAAATAGATCCAGGACCAATACCTACTTTTACTGCATCTGCACCAGCTGCTGCTAATGCTAAAGCACCTTGGCCTGTAGCGATATTACCTGCAATCACTGGTAAGTTTTTAAAATTTTTCTTGATCAATTTCAAAGCTTCAATCACGCCTTTGCTATGACCATGTGCACTATCTAATGAAACGATATCTACACCAACACTTTGCAATGCTGCTGCACGATCTAATACATCTTTTGTAATACCTAAAGCTGCGCCGACTAGTAAACGACCAATGCTATCTTTAGCTGCATTTGGGAATGCAGTGACTTGTAATATATCTCTGTAAGTAATTAAGCCAATTAATTTCCCTTGTTTATTGACAACAGGTAATTTTTCAATTTTATATTGGCGTAATATTTTTTCTGCTTTCTTTAAATCCGTTCCTTCTGGCGCAATAATTAATTTTTCACTGGTCATCACTTCGCTTACTTTTCTTTTACGATCGGTCTCAAAGCGTAAGTCACGGTTGGTCAGGATGCCCACTAATTTGTGGTTTTTATCTACAATAGGAATGCCTCCAATTTTATTATCGCGCATTAAGTTCAATGCATCGCCAATGGTTGCTGTAACTTCTAAAGTGATAGGGTCTACGATCATGCCACTCTCACTACGTTTTACTTTACGCACTTGTTCTGCTTGGCGTTCGATAGACATGTTTTTGTGAAGGATACCAATGCCACCTTCTCTTGCAAGTGCGATCGCTAATTGCGCTTCGGTCACTGTATCCATTGCAGCAGACAAAACTGGCACATGCAATTTGATATGCTTGGTCA
>JBILCS010000071.1:0-8734 GCA_044353005.1 Sediminibacterium sp.
TGGTGGAATTGGAGCAAAGAGACAATGAAGTATATCGTTCAATTTTTGAAGCTACGCCTATTCCAGATAGTGCAAGGGTAAAAGACATGTTGGCTAAAAATGAGATTCGACTCATTCAAAGCTTATCCAATACAGCCCTGATTGAGAACATGCGCAATCAGTTGAATAATTTAAGTTTAAGGATGTCTTTTCAAGACCAATCATTTACTGAAATTACTGTGATGGTTAAGAATAAAGAAAAATTATTAAGAGCCATTCCGGCCATTCAGCCGATAAGCAATAAAAATATGAAACGTGTTGCTTCGGGATTTGGTTATCGAATTGATCCTTTGTATAAAGACTTTAGATTACATCCTGGATTAGATTTCTCTGCCCCAACGGGTACACCAATTTATGCCACATCGGATGGTGTGGTACAAGTTGCTGGATTTAATACAGATGGCTATGGCAATAAAGTAGTCATCAATCACGGCTATGGGTTTCAAACTTTATATGCACATATGGTTAGGGTGAAAGCAAGAGTGGGGCAGTCTGTTAAAAGGGGAGAAGTAATTGGTTATATTGGAAGTACTGGAAAGAGTACTGGACCGCATTTGCATTATGAAGTGATAAAGCGAGGTGCTAAAGTAGATCCTGTATATTATTTCTTTAATGATTTAACGCCTGCTCAATTTGATCGCTTATTAAAAGAAGCAGCAGCAAATAAACAAAGCTTAGACTAATGGATCCAGAAGTAATGGCATTTTTAAATAGAATATCCAGGACCATTGGCTTTACGCTGCTTTGGATGGGATTGAATTCTACATTAGGGATTATGTTAGGCTATGCCTTTGTAGAAGCAGACTGGCAATGGTATAACTATTTGTATTACTTTTTCTTGCTACTTAGTTCAGCAGGGTATTTCTTTTTGCTGTATAAAATATGGAAAGATCCAATTGATTTTTCACACTAAGTCGTATTTAACTACTATGATCTAAAATAATCTTCCATTCCCCATTTATTTTTTTGAGTAGTATGGTGTAATGCCCACTCACATTTCCGACTGATCTAGTCAAATCCCATTTTCCAATGACACTATAATATTGTTTATCCAAAGGTTGTACGGACAGTAGGGTAAATTTCAACTGACCCATATAGGCTTTATCCGGGTAATTCTTTTTATAGTTAGCTAGGGTTTTATTGTATCCGTAAGTCACGCCATCTTTTCCCACAAACATTAAACTATCGTTTTCCCAATAGCCTTGCATGAATTGATTGACATCACCTTTATTCCAAAATTCAACTTGTGCTGATAATAATTTTAAAATTGCTGTTTCATCTTTAGACTGTGTAAATGCATTTTGTGTAATCAATACAAGTAACAAAATGAGTAGATTCTTTAACATCGTTTTTATATTTAGTTTGATAAAATTGAACTCAAAATAAGTAATTCATCTTAATTTGCATCTATGGAGTATCAATTACACTTAAAAAAAGATAAAAAATTTGCCCCTTTATTAGCGGAGGCGAACCATACCATCAAAAAAAGAAAAAATACCCCTGTACGTTTGATGGCAAGTATCATTAGCCAGCAATTGAGTACAAAAGTGGCCGCCATTATCTTTAGACGTTTTATTGTTTTATTTGACGGCAAGGAGCCAAGTTGTGAACAAGTATTGAAGTTTACGAATGACCAACTTAAATCAATTGGGTTGAGTCAATCTAAAGTCAATTATATTCAAAATGTAGCGCAGTTTTTTTTAGAACATCAAATTACAGACAAGCAATTGTATAAGATGGAACCAGATGCCATTATTGATTTATTAACGCAAATTAAAGGAGTGGGCAAGTGGACAGTTCAAATGTTAATGTTATTTAGTCTGGGTCAAGAAGATGTGTTTGCTGTGGATGATTTAGGCATTCAACAAGCTATGACAAAATTATATCAAATTAAATATGAAACTAAGAAGGAGTTACATATAAAGATGTTAACCATTTCAAATAAGTGGACGCCTTATAGAAGTTATGCTTGTTTGCATTTGTGGCAATGGAAGGATCAAGGTGCTGTTTAGCTTGCTTTGAACAATGGATGTTTGATATCATGGTAAAATGCAAATTGCCATCCTGCTTCTTGTCCTTGTTCCCACCACTTTTGTCTCCATTCCATAGCTAGTTTTCCATCCATATCATATTTTGCTACAAATTTTGATTTGAGTTGTTGTAATTGTGGTGCTACATCTGCACCAAAGAAAAAGATTTCATTGTCCTCTTTGATCCACGCAACTTGATGATTAGGACAATGCCCACCTGTTAGTAAATAATGAATTGTACCATCAATCACACCTTGGTCATCAGCTAACCAAACTACTTTAGAAAAATCTACTAAGAATTCAAATTGTTCTTTGATATAAGAAGCTGTTGGGTTGTTCATTGCCAAATCAAATTCTCTTTTTTGAACATAATAGGTGGCGTAGGGGAAACTTACATAACGTTCTTTAGATATTGCATCAATATAACTCATCCCTCCAGCGTGGTCTTTATGTAAATGACTCATAAAAACTTTGGTCACGGAGCTTGGATTGATTCCAATCGCCATTAAATTTTCATGAATTTGCAATACGCCTTGTTGGTTCATATATCCTAATCCAGTATCCAATAAAATGATATCCTTTTCGGTCACGACTACAAATGGCTGTATCTCCACAAGGATGCTTCCTTTGGGACGATCTTGGATCTGCTCTCTGTGGGTATCGAATGGAACAAAAACTTTGGTTTGATCAATGCTAAAACTGCCTTCTGATAATGGGTAAATACGCATACTGCAAAAATACAATTATCGAAGTACCATTTGCCTATCTGCGTCTAATCTTAGTAAAATAAATACCAATGCAGTAAATGTAAGTAAGGAGGAGCCACCATAACTGATCAAAGGCAATGGAATACCTACTACAGGAAACAAACCAATAGTCATACTGATATTGACTGCAATATGGAAAAAGAAAATCCCAACAACGCTATAGGCATACACTCTCGAAAAAGTACTTCTTTGTCGTTCTGCAATTCGGATGAGTCTAAATAAGAAAAATAAGTATAAGCCTAAAAATGTGAATGTGCCTACAAAGCCAAATGCTTCTCCAATAGAAGTAAAAATGAAATCTGTATTTTGCTCAGGTACATACCTACCTCTTGTTTGTGTGCCTTTTAAAAAGCCTCTTCCCCAAAATCCACCAGAACCAATTGCGATTTTACTTTGCTTCACATTGTAGTCGTCTGGCTTTCTGCTTTTTTTACCACTTTCAATTAAACTCGCTGCCGCTTTTTTATTTAAACCACAATCGTACTCTTTTCCAACCATGCTATAAATACGTGTTGTTTGATAGCATTCTAAAACATTATTAAAGATATAAGGTACTGCAAAACGAACAGTGCTAATTGAAATCATCCAAATAATGACTACAAGAAAGATGGCTTGTTTATTGCGTTTAAAACGTTTTCCTAAATACAATAATAGGATTCCTGTAATGACCGATAAAATGATCGCTAAAAGTGTAGGCTCTAATAATAAGGTTGCAATTATAAGTATTGAAAAAGATAATAAAATGATGAGTATAATAGATGGCAAACCCTCTCTGTACATGGCAAATATAAAAGCACTGTAGACTAAAGCCAACCCTAATTCATGTTGTCCAATAGACAAGATGGCTGGTATGGCGATCATTGCTCCAGCAATTAAATGAGATTTGATTTTTGAAAAATCAGTTTCAGGTCTTGAGATGAATTTGGCTAATGCAAGTGCAGTAAAAACCTTACACAATTCAGCAGGTTGTAAATTAAATCCTCCTGCAATGGGTATCCAGCTTTTAGATCCATTGATTTCTTTTCCAATTAAAAAGGTAGCCAACATCAATAGGAGACCACTAGCAAATAAGATATTGGCTAATGCGGTAAAAACCTTGCTGTCTGTCAATAAAATAAATACCCCAACAAAGGAACAAAAAATTAAAAAAAAGAACTGTTTACTATAACTCGTTTTTCCACTTATAAAACTTGTAGCCCAATTGGAATTCGGATTGTATTCAACCATGAAAATTGCAAGGATGCCAATACATGCCATCATCAGGTATAAAACAATCACAGCAAGGTCTGTACCTTTGGAAAAATTATTATCGTAGTTAGATGCCATAGTTTATGGATTGAGCTTTTTCTTTTTATCGGCATTTGGAAGCAAGCTATCCTTATTTGTTTTATCCGTATTTGGCAATGGGGCAGGTGGATTGGTATCCGTTGTTTTTGTTTTCACCACACCTTCTGCTAACATCTCCATATCCCAAACGTCTGATAATTCATCGTTATTATACTCGATAGGGGTGAGATAAGCAGCCTTATTATTTTGAACATACCAGTTTTTAATGGCTTGTGGCATTAAGTCAACTTGAGCAAGGTTATCTGCTTTCAATTGACTTTCTTTTGTGAGGGTATCATTTAAATATTTTTCCATTAACAATCCGCCGATTGGTCCTGCCCAGGTAGATCCATATCCTGCATTTTCTACAATCACTGCAACCGCAATGGTAGGATTGTCTTTTGGTGCAAAGCAAACAAATAAGGAGTGGTTTTTCCCGTGTGGATTTTGCGCTGTTCCAGTTTTAGCGCAATAGTCATGACCAGGTACTTTAATGAATGCAGCTGTTCCATATACCGTCACATCATGCATGCCTTCTTTTATGACATCAAAATATTCCTTTGGGATTTTTGTTATTTTTTGTTTTTTTCTAAAGGGGGCTAATTGTGCCGCTTCTTCTTCGGTCTCGGATTCAATACTATCTACAAAATGGGGTGTATAATAATACCCTCCATTCGCAATGAATGCCATAGAATTAGCTAGTTGTAGCGGTGTTGCGGTCATTCTATCTTGACCAATTCCTAGCGTTAACATATAACAGCTATTCCAGTATCTTGGATTACCAAAGTCTTTACTGTATTGCGCCGTGTCAGGAATATTTGCTTTGTTTTCGCTGGGTAAGTCCACGCCAAGCTTTCGTCCAAATCCAAAAGCATTCATATATTCTTTCCACTTTACATAACCTCCTTTAGCAGATTTGTATTTTGGATTGTCAATAGCCATTCTAAACACTTGTAAAAAATAAGAGTTACAAGAATAAGCCAATGCCAATTGCAAATTTGCTGCGTGTCCAGCATTATGGTGTTCACATTTTCTTGGGTCACCACAAGCACCATATGATCCAAAACAATTGTATCCGTAATTTGGTGTAATCAAACCCTCGTCCAATGCAATCAACGCGCCTAAAGGTTTAAATGTAGAACCTGGAGGATATTGTCCTTTAATAGCACGATTGTAGATAGGTCTAGCCGTATCTAATAGCAACCTGCCAATTGTTTTTCTTCTTTGACTACCTGTTAACAAATTTGGATTGTAGCCTGGACTAGAAGCCATCGCAATCACACCGCCCGTTTTAGGGTTGATCGCAACGGCACTTCCGATTTTATTTTGCAATAATTTTTCTGCAAGTTGTTGCACTTGAACATCCACGCTTGTATATAAATTTTTACCTGCAATGGCAGTTGTATCAAATTCTCCTTTTTCATAGGGGCCTTGAATCTTTCCTTTATTGTCTCTTAAAAAACGTTTAACGCCTCTTTGACCCATCAACACAGTTTCATAATTTTTTTCTAATCCAGTCATGCCTGCATAGTCACCCATTTCATATCCTTCTGATTCATGCTTCTTTAAAAAGTTCACATCTACTTCTGCCACATAACCCAATACATGTGCTGCTGTATTATAAGGATAGTTTCTGATGGAACGTTCTGATAAAGAGAAACCAGGGAATCGGTATAAGTTTTCGTTTAATTGTGCATAAATTTCATTCGTTAAAAATGGCTCAAAGACACCAGCTTTCACCCTAGTATTTCTGATAATCGCCTCAATAATTCGCTTGCTATATTCTGCTTTATCAATCTTTAGTATTTCGCATAATGCTGCTGTATCCACCCCTTTAGCCTCATTAGGAATAACCACCAAGTCATAACTAATGGTATTTTCTAAAAGTGCTCTCTTTTTTCTGTCGTAAATGATACCACGATCTGGGTAAATTATTTTTCTAAAAATGGCGTTATTGTCTGCAGCCAATTTATATTTATTAGAAACAACTTGAAGACTTACTAATTGTCCAACAATCAGAAAAAAAACAGTACCAATAATAATTTGAATAATGACCCCTCTATTCTGATTGTATACTGACATGTTTTATCTTTTTAACTTCCTTCTGTTCAGTAAGAGTTCTGCAAGTAAAATTAGTAGCATACTCATCCCACTTGTAAAAAATACTTTTCCAATGAAATAACCAAAGTCACCAAATTGTAACCACTCCAATAAAACTAAATAAAAGTGGTGTATAAACGTAATTGAAAAAAGGTAAATCATAAATGGCCCCCATCCCATTGTACCAATACTTGGCTCCTTAGATAATTCCTCCGATACTTCTTGTGCTAATAGAATATTTAAAATAGTTGGTCTAATGTATCCAATCAATGAAGCTGCTGCTGCATGAAGACCTGGTGTATTTGTAAACATATCTAAAGTGTACCCAATTGCAAAACCCAATAAAGTAGTAGCTATTCTGCTTGTGCCAAATGGCAACCAAAGGATAAAAATAAAATACAAATAGGGTGTAATGAATTGATGGATGGGTGGAATTTCATTCAAAATGATAATCTGTATCAATAAGAGTAATATAAATCTTGCACTATTTTTTAAAAGATTATTCATTGCCTTCCCCCTTTTGCTCTATATCGGCTTGAGCTTCCATTCTTTTATTTTGAATTAGGTATACATATTCTAAATTATAAAAATTGGTAGCAGATTTAATATTCAAAGTCAAGAAATTGCTAGAAGGGTCCTTAATAATACTTGAAACCCTTCCAATCATCAACTGTGCAGGGAAGCTAGAAGAGTAAGGGCTAGTCAATACAGTGTCTCCTATTTTAGGAGAAGCACTTTTTGAAATATTTTTTAAAGTTAAAATATCTGGACTCATCCCATCCCATTCCATACTGCCAGCAATTCGATCTTTTTTTAACATGGCACTTACTTTACTATTGCGGTGCAATAAGCTCATGATTTTACTATAGTTGTCATTCACCTCAACGACCACACCTACAATCGATCCATCAGGACTGATCACTGCCATGTCTTTCTTGACACCTTGTAAAGCGCCACGTTCAATCGTGATATAATTTTTTTGAAGGCTAAAGCTGTTGCCCACCACTTTGGCTGGGTAGTAAAAGAATTTTCTAATTTTCTCTAAACTGTCTTTTCTTAAAATCAAAGTACCAGATTTTACACTGGTATCGTAAGGCACAAAATTTTGAGCAAGTTCATTTCTTAGTGCTACATTTTCTGCCACTAATTTTGCATTGGTTGCTTTTAAATTAAAAAAGTACGCCCACTCATTGTATTTAGAATTCACAGTTCCAGCCACAGCATTATTCCAATTGCCAAAAAATGTTTGGTGCGATTTACTGTAAGAAGACAACATGACCAATGACACTATTTGAAGTATCAGAAAACTAAAGAAAGTAAAATTTTGTCGTATGAACCCAATGATATTCTTCATTTGGTATTATCTCATAATAAATGGAAAACGTTGGTAGTTTTTCAATGCAATGCCTGTTCCACGCACCACACTCTTTAAAGGATCGTCCGCTACATGAACAGGTAATTTAATTTTTGAACTCAATCTTTTATCCAAACCTCTTAAAAGCGATCCGCCACCTGTGATGTATAAACCTCTACGATAGATGTCTGCAGCAAGTTCTGGAGGTGTTGTCTCTAAAGCTTTTAAGATAGCCTCTTCGATTTTGAAAATACTTTTATCCAAAGCCTCTGCTACTTCTTGGTAAGAGACCATGATTTGTTTTGGGATACCTGTTACCAAGTCTCTACCATTGACTGGCATATCTTCTGGCGGGTTATCTAAATCTTTTAAAGCAGCGCCTACATGTATTTTAATTTGTTCAGCAGTACGCTCTCCAATTAATAAACTATGATAACGTCTTAATGCTTCCATGATATCAGCTGTAAATTCATCACCAGCTACACGAATACTTTGATCACAAACAATACCTGCTAATGCAATGACTGTAATACCTGTTGTACCACCTCCGATATCAATAATCATATTTCCTACAGGCTCTTCTACATCAATACCAATTCCTAATGCAGCCGCCATAGGTTCGTGAATCATGTATACTTCTTTTGCGCCTGCTTGTTCAGCACTATCACGCACCGCTCTTTTTTCTACTTCGGTAATAGAAGATGGAATGCAAATTACCATTCTCCAACTTGGAGGGAACAATGGTTTTTTTGGATAAATCATTTTCATCAACTCACGAATCATTAATTCTGCTGCGTTGAAATCAGCGATTACACCATCTTTTAATGGGCGAACAGTTTTAATACTTTCATGTGTTTTTTCGTGCATCAATAATGCCTTTTTCCCAACACCTAAAACCTCTTTCATATTATTCCTGTTTAAGGCAATAATAGAAGGTTCGTTCACTACTACTTCGTCATTGTGAATGATTAGTGTATTTGCGGTGCCCAAATCCATTGCAATCTCTTGGGTGAAAAAGTTAAATAAGCCCATATTCGTTCAGTATTTTACGTTCATTGGAATGATGCAAAAATCATCTAAAATCCTTGAACTACAAAGCTTTTTAAAAAAATGAACAA
>JBILCS010000072.1:0-8696 GCA_044353005.1 Sediminibacterium sp.
TTCCAAGAGACTACTAAAGTGTTAAGTCAGGCTGCTATTCAAGGCAAGGTGGACTTAATGCTTGGATTGAAGGAGAATGTTATTACAGGTCACTTAATTCCTGCAGGTACTGGTCAAAAGGAGTTCGAAAAATTGATCGTAGGAAGTAAGGAAGAATATGAAGTGTTGGCTACAACTCGTGAGGCGATGAGCTTTGATGAGGAAGAATAAGCACTTTAATTGATTTTGTTAAAAAGCAGGAAATAGTACTATTTCCTGCTTTTTTTATGCTTTAAATACAAGGTTTTATTTATTTTACTTATTTTTATAGGGTAGGGCGACCTGCCTACATTCAAATAAATTATAATTCAAAATGAAGTCAATTAATTGGGTTGTGAATGGTGTATTAGCTTTGGCAATAATTATCTTGTATGTATTGCATTTTAGTGGCGATGCTGCTACAAGCAACAAAGCAACTATGCAAGCAGGTGGTGGAACCAAAGTTGCTTATTTCGAAATAGACTCTATTCAAAATAACTATATCTTTTTTAAAGATGTGAAAGATGCTTTGCAATTAAAAGATATGGAAAATGCAAAACAATTGACAGCCCTTAAAAATGCCTTTTCTGCTAAGTACCAAGATCTTCAAAAGAATGGTCAGTATTTATCTCAAGGAGAAGTTGTTGCAAGACAACAAGAGTTACAACAATTAGAAAAGAACTATGCGAATACAGAGCAACAATTGACTCAAGTGTTACAAGAGGAGAGTTATAGAAAATTACAGGAAGTAAAAAAGAAAATAGAAGCTTTTATTTTAAAGTACAATAAGGATAAGCAATTTGCATATGTATTTTCTAGCAATGCAGACTTAATGTATTACAAAGACACCACATTTGATATCACTTCTGATATTGTAAAAGGGCTTAACGCGGAATACAAAAAATAATGTCAGATACAAAAACCGAATTTAAACCAAGTTTATCCGCATTTGATGCAACGATGATTGTTGCAGGAAGCATGATTGGTTCCGGAATATTTATTGTGAGCGCAGACATTACCAGGAACGTAGGTTCTGCTGGATGGTTAGTGGCGGTATGGTTGCTAACCGGATTCATGACTTTGACTGCGGCATTAAGTTATGGCGAATTGAGTGCGATGTTTCCAAAAGCAGGCGGACAGTATGTATACTTAAAAGAGTCTTACAATCCTTTACTAGGATTTTTATACGGCTGGAGTTTCTTCTCTGTGATACAAACAGGAACCATTGCTGCAGTGGGTGTGGCATTCAGTAAATTTGCTGGCTACTTTTTTCCTTCATTAGAAATGACAGATGCAAATATTTTAATGCAAATAGGTTTCTTAAAAATTTATCCTGCACAAATTTTATCCATTGCAACGATTATCCTGCTGACCTATATCAATACCAAGGGTGTGCAGGGTGGGAAGATGATACAATCTACTTTTACCATCACTAAATTAGCTTCTCTATTTGGGTTAATAGGATTTGGTTTTTTATTGGCATCTAAAGCAAGTATTTGGGATGCTAATTGGGCCAATGCATGGGAGATGAAAACAATTGCATCGGACAATAGTACAACACCCATTTTTGGTGTAGCCATCTTAGGCGCTATAGCAGCTTCGATGGTAGGTTCTATTTTTAGTAGTGATGCTTGGAACAATGTTACATTTATTGCAGGAGAAATTAAAAATCCAAAACGCAATATTGGCTTGAGTCTTTTTTTAGGCACATTGATTGTCACAGTGATTTATATTTCGGCGAACCTGATGTACTTAAGTGTCCTTCCTTTAAATGAGATTGCCAATGCACCAGCGGATCGTGTTGCAGTAGCTGCATCCAATGTAATTTTTGGCAATATTGGTACCTATGTGATTGCAGTCATGATTATGATTTCTACATTTGGTTGTAACAATGGATTAATTCTTGCAGGTGCAAGGGTGTATTATACCATGGCACAGGATGGGTTATTCTTTAAAAAGGCAGGCACTTTAAATAAGCATGCAGTTCCTGCTTGGGCACTATGGGCACAATGTATTGTGGCGGGCTTACTTTGTTTGAGTGGCAGATATGGCGACTTATTGGATATGGTATCCTTTATCGTAGTGATATTTTATATCCTTACCATCATAGGTATTTTTATTCTTCGTAAAAAAAGACCAGAACTAGAAAGACCTTATAAAGCATTTGGTTATCCCGTATTACCTGCCATTTATATTTTAATGGGTACTTGTTTTTGTGTCTTGTTAATCATTTATAAACCAAATTTCACATGGCCTGGTTTAATCATTACTTTATTAGGGGTACCATTGTATTATTTGGCATTGCGTAATCAAAAAACCGCATCGTAAATGATGGATATGAATCACTTCAATCAATTGTTTAATGGGTTTGCTACCACTAAAATTGGGGTAGTAGGAGATATTATGTTGGACACTTATTGGTGGGGTAGCGTTGACCGAATTTCACCAGAAGCACCTGTTCCCATTGTGTCCCTTCAGCGAAAGGAAACAAGGGTAGGCGGCGCAGCCAATGTAGCACTTAATTTAAGGGCATTAGGAGCGCCTACAACATTATTTGCTGTAGTTGGTATGGATGCTGAAGCAAAGGAATTAAATACGCTTTTAAAAGCTGAGGGAATTAACACAGAATACGTTCACTCAAGTGCATCTAGGGTAACAACGAATAAAGTGAGGATCATGGGACGCAATCAACAAATGATGCGCTTAGACCATGAAAATACCCACGATATCAACGAGGCAGAATCTAAAGCATTGTTAGATAATTTTTATGCCTACGTAGAAAAAGAGCAACCTGCATTGATCATATTAGAGGATTATAATAAAGGCGTTTTAACCAAAGAAATCATTGAAGCAGTGATTACTTATTGCAATCAAAAAGGCATTCCAACAGCGGTGGATCCAAAGCAAAAGAATTTCTTAGCGTATAAAAATTGCACCTTATTTAAACCTAATTTAAAAGAAGTGAAAGAGGGTTTGAAAATGGAGATCCCAACTTTGGATATTGCGCATATGCATCAAGTGCACCAAGCTTTACAAGCTGCATTGCATCATACGATTTCGTTTATCACCTTGTCTGAACATGGCGTATTTTATGCAAAAGAAAATCAAAAGCAATTAATCCCAACACATATCCGCAATATTGCAGATGTAAGTGGCGCTGGAGATACTGTGATTGCAGTGGCTTCTTTGGTCTATGCTTATTCAAAGGATATGGCATTGGCAGCAGAAATAGCGAATATAGCGGGCGGATTGGTTTGCGAATTAGTAGGCACGGCACCAATTGATAAAAATGTATTAGCAACTGAAGTGCAAAAATTATTAGTTACATCGCATTCCTAAAATAGATCATGAAAAAAACAGCCATCATAGTAGCTGGAGGAACTGGACAAAGAATGGGCGCTACTGTGCCTAAGCAATTTTTAGCGATTGAAGGGAAATCTATTTTATTACATACAGTAAGTCAATTTGTAGCTGCGTTTTGGGATATCAATTTTGTGATTGTTTTACCTACAGAGTTCATTCAGGAGGGACAAAATTTAATTGCAACAAGTGAGTTCACTCAACAAGTTCAATTTGCTGCAGGAGGCGATACACGTTTTCAATCTGTTAAAAATGGATTGGCTCATGTAGATGCAGATGCTATTGTTTTTGTACATGACGCAGTACGTTGTTTGTTAACGCCTGCTTTAATTCAAAATTGTTATCAGCAAGCGGTAGAAAAGGGATCTGCCATACCAGCAGTGCGTTCAACAGATACCATCAGAATCGTTGAAGGGGCAAAGCATCAACTAGTAGACCGTGAAAATGTGATGATGGTACAGACACCACAAACTTTTAAAGCTGCTTTGTTAATTAAAGCTTTTGAGCAAGCCTATCAACCAGCCTTTACAGACGAAGCCAATGTGTTAGAAGCAAGTGGTACAGAAGTCTTTTTAGTTGAAGGCGAATATGAAAATATTAAAATCACAAGACCATTGGATTTAGCTATTGCAGCTTATATTTTAAAGAAAAGAGCATCAAAAGATTAGGATGATACTATTATCAATTATCATATAAGTAAGGAGTAAAATTTAAGTAAGTACCATTTAATAAATAATATGTACTTACTTTAAATTATTCTGCGGACTGATTGACTACCGAAGCAGATGTACTTATTTTATCTAAAATCTGATGCGCTACTTCCATCGCTAAATAACCATCAATTTCACTAACCACTGTAGGTCCATCATTTTCAATTGCTGCTACAAAACTACTCAGCTCACTTAAAATCGCATTACCTTCCTCTACCACAGGGTTGGAGATAGAAATTGTTTTAGGGCCTTGGTGTGTTTCAATTTCAAAGGAGAAAGCATCCGATTCGTCTGGTAATTTTAATTTGATGATCTCTGTATTTTTTTCTAGAAAATCAATACCGATATAAGCATCTTTTTGGAAGAGTCTAATTTTGCGCATTTTTTTCATACTGATCCTACTGCTGGTTAGATTCGCCACACAGCCATTATTGAATTCAATACGCACGTTGGCAATATCAGGTGTATCAGTTAAAACGGCCACACCACTTGCAGAAATATTTTTAACATCACTCTTTACAATACTTAAAATAATGTCAATATCATGGATCATTAAGTCTAAAATAACACTCACTTCTGTTCCTCTAGGATTAAATTGAGCTAAGCGATGCACTTCTATAAACAAAGGGTTCAATGTTTCATTTTTCAATGCCGTAAATGCAGGGTTGAATCTTTCCACATGCCCCACTTGTAATTTCACATTGGCCTCTTTGACCATTTGCATGATTTTTTTTCCTTCTTCGATGGTGTTGGCCATGGGTTTTTCTACAAATACATGCTTGCCCATTTTAATGGCCATTTCACAAACAGGAAAATGTAAATGGGTAGGCGTGACTACATCAATGGCATCCACAGCAGCAATCAGTTCGGCCTCGTCCATAAATCTTTTGATACCATAGGTTTTTTCTACTTCAGCAGCGGATTCGTTGTTGGGGTCAAAAAAACCAATCAATTCCACCGATGGAATCAGTTTCCAATTATTTAAATGGAATTTTCCTAAATGACCCACACCAAAAACACCTACTTTAAGCATACAAAATATTTATAGTACAAAGTTAAGTGGATTAGGGGGTATAAATGATTGACTCACAAGAGTGTGAAAAACTTTTAACTAGTTTGATTTAAGCCCGGTCTTTAGTATCTTTAGGAGGATAAACGATCTATCAAATGCATCAGAATATAGAAAATTTAGTGAAGGTGGCAGCAAAGCCAGAACGCATGATCATTGGCTTAATGAGTGGCACGTCTATGGATGGACTAGATATTGCTTTGTGTTTGATTAAAGGGGCAGGAAGGGATACTAAATTTGAATTAAAAGCATTCACAACAATCGACTATACCAATGATTTTAAAGAAAAGATTTTAAGCATCTTTTCGAAAGAAATGGTTTCCTTGGAAACGCTTTGTCTACTCAATGCATGGGTTGGACGCCAACATGGCAAAATGGTATTAGATGCATTGGCGTCATGGAATATTGCTCCTGAAAGGGTAGATATGATTGCAAGTCATGGACAAACCATCTACCACGCACCTAAATCTTTACATCCGAACTCAGAATATGATCCTGCAACTTTACAAATTGGAGATGGGGACCACATAGCTGTAACTACAGGTATTTTAACCTTGAGTGATTTTAGACAAAAACATGTTGCTGCAGGAGGAGAGGGAGCGCCATTAGCGGTTTATGGGGATTATCTATTGTGTAGTCATCCTTCCGAAAATAGATTGTTGTTAAATATGGGTGGGATAGCCAATTTTACTTATTTAGTAGCAGGATGTAGTTTAGATCAAGTTTTTTCAACCGATACTGGCACAGGCAATACTTTAATGGATGCATATACAAGAAAGTATTTTGAACCATTAGCATATGATAAAGATGGTGCAATTGCTGGTGCTGGAAAAATTAGTACAGCTTTATTAGCTGAATTAAAAGCACATTCGTTTTTTTTATTAGAATTACCAAAAACTATTGGGCCAGAATTATTCAATTTGGATTTTTTATCCAAAGCTCAAATAGTCAGTAATACATTAGACTTGTCACCACAAGATGTGATGGCCACCTTGAATCGTTTTTCTGCTGAAACGATTGCTGATTGTATCAATTCTAGTATTCCAGCTGGAACTAAATTTAATATGTATAGTAGTGGAGGAGGGATGCACAATCCTGTGCTGATGAAACATTTAACCAATTTAATGCCTAATGCAACATTGTATTCCTCCCAGGAGATCGGAATCAACCCAGATGCAAAGGAAGCTATCTTATTTGCTTTGTTAGCCAATGAAACAGTTGCTGGAACCCCTTTATTTGCTGGCGGTCATGCAACAAAAATTCCAATTACGATGGGTAAGATAAGTTTTCCTTTATAGGTTTATTCAAACAAAATACATATCCTAAAATAAAAAAGCCTTCCCAAATTGGGAAGGCTTTTTAGTAACGGGGGTTACTTATTTTAACTGAAATGCTTCAATGGATTTTTTGACAGATCCATGCAAGCTTAAAAGTTCAGCAGCTTTTGTTACATCAATTGAGTTTAATTCGTCCAGGATCATTTTTACACCACGATCAAATAATTTTTGATTCGTTAATTGCATGTTGACCATTTTATTTCCTTTGATGCGACCCAATTTTATCATGACAGCAGTCGAAATCATATTGAGTACCATCTTTTGCGCGGTACCACTTTTCATTCTTGTACTACCAGTAATAAATTCAGGACCTACCACTACTTCGATAGGGAAGTCGGCATGGCCAGACACTGGACTATTTAAATTACAGCTAATACTACCTGTGGTAATTTGATGTTGTCTGCAAGTTTGAAGTCCACCAATCACATAAGGGGTGGTTCCACTTGCGGCAATACCTATTACCACATCTAGGTTGCTAATATCATAATCCAATAAATCTTTCCAAGCTTGATCCATATTGTCTTCGGCATTTTCAATCGCCTGAAACATGGCTTGGTGTCCTCCTGCTATGATCCCAATCACTAAATCATTTGGAACTCCAAAAGTGGGAGGGCATTCACTTGCATCTACTAAACCAAGTCTGCCACTTGTTCCTGCCCCGATATAGAATAGGCGTCCCCCATTCGATAACTTTCCCACTATTGAGTCTACCAAATTCTGAATTGTTGGAATCACTTGTTCAACAGCGTAAGCCACTTTTTTGTCTTCTACATTGATATTTTGTAAAATCTCAGTGGTACTGAAATTTTCAATATGATCATAGTTAGAATCCGATTCTGTAATGCGTATAAATGACTTATCCATTCAATTCTTTTTTTAATTAAAAACTAGGGTCTGACGGTGTGTTTGGATTGCCATCTCTTTCTCTAAATGGATAAGGGAAAAAGTTTCTTTTACGCTCAGTAACTGGTCTTCCAAAACGACGCATATCTTCTAGTTTCAAACCTGACATATACAATTCGATACATCTGTTTTTGTAAATTTCATCCAAAATTTCTGTAGATGTACTTGCTGTAGAAGCGGTCAATCCAGCACCAACTTTGAATAAATCAGCAGTAGCTGTTTTAGTAATGACTTTATTTAACTCAGTCAATGCACCTGTTAAATTATTCGTTCTTGCCATTGCTTCTGCTTTAATTAGCATGATTTCACCAGGCAAGTAAATTGGGATGGAAGTTGTTGTGCTATTATAAAATCCATTGATTCTATACCTTGGAGCAATAGTGGTATTGATGGAGGTATAAAATGCAATACGACCATCTGTTAATGCTGGCGCTAATGTTGCTGGTAACCCTAATGTAGAATCAATTGCTTGAAAAACATTATTCGTTGCTGTTGCAGTAGTGAATATTGGATTTGTACTAATTGCATCATAGTTGAAAGTAGATCTTTTTGTAAGGTCAACTAAATTAGCAGCTGTTAGTGCATCTGCATTTTTGCCTGTAAACAATAAATACCTTGCTTTAAGTGCATTTAAAGTATTCACGTAATCGATACCAGGAGTAGCATCAGATAAGTAGGTAGCACTCACAGGAGTAGAACTAAGCGTACTTAAAGCACTATTGATTGTAGCAATAGCAGCATCAAATCCTTCCATTCGGCCTCTGAACTTTACTTGAGAACCTATACCCTCTGGCACTTGTTCCCAAAACATAGAAAGTGTTCCCATTGCCAATGCTTTTAAGATAGAAGCATGTGCAATTAAACCACTTGCATAGCCTTTGTCATTTACATTAGCAGCTGCAGCAAGCACTGTGTTTGCATCATAGATCACTTTATTAGAATTGGTCCAGATATTCGCTAAAACAGTGTTTGTATTATCTACTGTAGTTCCACCTCTGCTAAATTGAAATTCTGCCACATTACCTGCGTTCATCAAAATAACTTCATTGGTAGCAAAACCATTTGCAGTTACTAAGCCATAAACAACACTTGCGCCACCAAAAGAGTAAACTCTTTGGGCACCAATGTTTACGCCCACTAAACCTCTTGCAGAACTAAACACCTGATCCGTAGTTGGTGCATTCGGATTTGGGAAATCTTTCTTACAACTAGCAAGGGACAGTATCCCCAGTAAGAAAGCGAATTGATATATATATTGTATCTTTTTCATTTTTCTTGATTTATTGAATTAAAGATTAA
>JBILCS010000073.1:0-8679 GCA_044353005.1 Sediminibacterium sp.
GGTTGGCAATGCCACAAACCAATAAGACCTCATCTCGCATGGTCAATACCCATTGGTCAGATGGATTGTAAATATGATAAGGCGTCTCATAAGCGATTGCTGTGAAAAATACAGATTGATGTTGCGCTGGATACAACTTTTCCAATACGGCTGCTTTATCATCCTCAGTCATATCCAAAGGACATTTGGTCACAACAACGATATTGGCTCGTTTGGCTGATTTTCGTTCATCCCTTAAATCTCCTGTTGGGATAAAGAAATCATCACAGTACAGGTTATCGTATTCGGTTAAAAGAATGCTAAAATGCGCATCAATCTCACGATGCTGAAAAGCATCATCCAATATAATGGTTTGCAAATCGGGGATATCCTGAACCAATTGTGGGATGGCTTCTATGCGACGCTCTCCTACCGCAACTGCTACATTTGGGAATTTCAAATGAAACTGCATCGGCTCATCCCCAATTTCTAAAGCAGTGGACTGCTCCCCCGCTAATGCATAGCCTTTTGTTTTTCTTTTATAGCCTCTACTTAATGTAGCTGTTTTATAATCATTGGAAAGAATGGATAATAAATGCTCTACCATGGGTGACTTTCCAGTGCCACCTAAAGAAAGATTACCAACACAAATAATAGGCAGGTTAAAATGAACTGATTTTAAATATTTTTTAGTGTACATCCAATTGCGCAAAGCCACAATCCAACCATATACAATAGCAAAAGGTAAGAGCAGTACTCTAAAAGATTTTAAAAAAAGATTATTCAAATTCATAGGTATTCCACGGCGTGATACAACTAGATAAAGGTACGTCAAATTCGTTGGTATCAGTGAAATTGTCCATCGGCTCAAAGTAAGAAACGCCTATTTTTTGCATCCCTTTACTTGCTTTTGATAAGTAGCGATCGTAGTACCCCTTACCATAGCCAACACGATGTCCTTTTTGATCAACCCCCAATAAAGGGACTAAGATTGTATCAATACTTTCTGGAGCTACTTGGTTAAAAGGTAAAGGTTCTTGAATACCATATGCATTCAATTGTAGGGTCTCGGTTTCAAAATAAAAATCCATTTGATTTTCTTTGCTATTAACAATTGGATAACAGAACTTAATAAACGGGTACAAGGTCTTGATGTATTTTTCGAACAATAAGGTGTTGGGTTCGTTCTTGTCTGCTAAAGGATAAAAGCTAGCAAGGATTTCGGTGCTAGACCAATCAATACGTTGCAATTGAATCAGTAATAAGTCATCTAATTTCATGCATTCAGATTCCGTCAATGCAGCTCTTTTTTGGGATAATATGATACGCGCTTCGGCTTTAGTTATATGCATTCAAAAAAACTAAAAATGGTGGCGCCATAATTTCTTTGAAAACTATAGCCTTCAAATGTTTTATAGTCGTTACGAGGAGTATGCTCCAATATAAAATAGCCCTTAGGACTGATCAATTTCTTTTCAACAATGATTTTTGGTAAATCGTCAATCGTATTTAATGCATAAGGTGGGCCTGCAAAAATGATATCATATTGTTGATTGCAAGTGGCTAAAAATTGAAACACATCCATTTGAATAGTCATTGCATTTTCGATTTTTAAAAACTCAATATTCTTTTTAATGAAATCAAGCATTGTCTTATCTTTTTCAACAATAGTCAATTGCTCAGCGCCTCTAGAAGCTAATTCGTAACTAATACAGCCAGTGCCTCCAAATAAGTCCAATGTGGTGGCTCCATCCATCGCTACTCTATTGTGTAAAATATTAAATAAGCCCTCTTTTGCAATATCAGTGGTGGGTCTTGTATGTGGCATATTGGTAGGTGGATGAATCCTTCTGCCTCCATATTTTCCTGAAATGATTCTCATGAGTACAACTTAAAAAATAAAGTAAGGCGCGTAATGATGATTTGGATAATCTGCATTTAAGGAAGCTCCAATACCTGTTTCTGGAGCATGTTGCATCTGTGCGCCTGCAAAATAACTAGCCAATTCCTGCATCCATAGATCTCTTTCGGCACTATACCCTATTACATTTAAATTTGAATCCTTAGGTTGAATATTTACTTGAACACAAGCGTTCAATACAAGGTATTGATTCTGTTCGTCACTACTCCTGTTGAAATAATTCACAAATTGTGGTTTGCCATTTTGTAGGATTAAAACAATAAAATAATCATTAAAAACAGCAACGCAAACGCCATCATTATGGTTGGAGCTAATTAAACTACTTAAATAATTGATCCATTTACCTGTTGGAAAAGACCTAGTTAATAAAGTACTTAATGCATCAGGTACACTATAAACCAATACTTGATCTTGTCCAATTTTTTGTAACTGAATTTCTTCTTCCATTTTTGTACCAACTACCAAACTAAATTCATTATGGTAGAAAGCATCTGCACCCGTGTTCACAGATTTAGTTAATACCGTTCTTTTTGTATTCATCACAAATTGCACCTGTCTATAAAATGATTGAATCAGCTTTGAATTATTTTGCAAATAACCTAATAATTGATTCCACCCATTTTGATCTGTGGTATTTTCAAAATATTCAAACGCAATAAATTCCCCATCGATATGGTTTTTAACAACAAAACAGATAGACTGTTCGTCCACGATCAAATAAAGATCTTCCACCTTATTATTTGCTGTACTTTCTTGTACGCCGTAAATGCCAATTTTTTTCATAGTCAATTTCTACTGCAATGATACAAAAAAAAGAGCCTATGTATTGATAAAACTAGTTGTAGATTTGTAAATATATGAGTCAACCAGCAGCGACACCATCCTTACAGGTCAATATTAGTAGCAAACAAATACTGACCATCTCTATCCCTATCGCGTTGGCTATTTTGGTGCCTCAGTTTAACTTTATCATCAACAATATCTTTCTGGGTGCCTTAAGCAAGCAAGCACTCGCCATTGGAGGGATTACAGGGGTCTATTATTTGATATTTGGTGTCATGGGACAAGGACTCAATAATGGATTACAAGCCCTTATTTCTAGACGCGCAGGCGAAAACAGGGTGGATGAAATTGGTATCTTGTTTTCACAGGGCGTCATCATTTCCATTTTCTTATCCATCATTGGTATTGGTTTTACCTATTTTATTGCCCCTACTATATTTCATGCTTTATTAATTGATTCATCAAGAGCTGATACGGTGATTGAATTTCTAAAAATTCGTATTTGGGGGATTCCATTCTTATTTATTTATCAAATGCGCAATGCCTTATTAGTGGGCACCAATCAAAGCAAGTTCTTGATCATTGGTACCGCTACCGAAGCATTGTTCAATATCTTTTTTGATTACAGTTTAATTTTTGGGCATTTTGGTTTTACTGCCATGGGTTTAAATGGTGCAGCTTATGCTTCTATCATTGCTGAGATCATGGGTTTATTGGTGATCTATCTTGTTATACACTATCAAAAGATTGGTGCAAGATTTGATTTATTTAAAAAGTTTGAACTAAAATTGGATTATGTAAAACTGATTTTGGTGCAGTCTTCTCCTTTAATCATGCAATACATGATTAGTATTATTAGCTGGGAATTTTTTTATATCCTAATAGAACATAGAGGAGAACAATCCCTTGCAGTATCCAATGCCATGCGTAATATTTTTGGCTTTTTTGGTTGTTTTACCTGGGCATTTGCAGCAACTACCACCACTATGGTGAGTAATATCATTGGGCAAAATATGCAAGATAAAGTCATTGAACTAATTCATAAAATCATGCGATGGAGTTTTGGATTTGCCTTCATTGTAGCCATTATGATCAATGTATTTGCAGCACAATTTCTTTCCATCTATGGACAAGGTGAAGGGTTTTTAACAGAAGGAATTCCTGTCTTAAGAATCGTTTCTATTGCACTGCTATTTATGTCTGTATCAACTATATGGTTAAGTGCTGTAACAGGTACAGGTCAATCTAAAGTGACCTTGCTTATTGAGTTTGCTGCCATCATCATTTACATTATCTATAACTATCTAGTGCTTGAATATTATCAATTACCTATCACTTACGGATGGCTTAGTGAGATCATTTATTGGCTAAGCTTATTATTACCTTCTTTCTTCTACATTAGAACAATGCGATGGAAGGATAAGAAAATCTAGTAAAAAGCGAACGAATTAATTTCTAATTCTTTCAATATCAACTGCAATCGTCCCTTCAAAATAAGGTACAGACAATTGTTGTTTGGTGATTTTTACATAGACCAATTCAGCAATTGGATTTGCTGCTAAAATTTGATCTGCAATATTGGCTACAATGGTTTCAAGTAAGGGTGTAGGCACTGCCATAATTTTTTGAATCAATGCATACACTTGTACATAGTCAATGGTATCTTCTAATTTATGGATGGTTTTTGTAGGAGGCGTCATTTGAATACGGACATCTACCTTAAATGTATTTCCAATTTTTTTTTCTGCAGGATAAACTCCGTGAAAACCATTGAACAATAAATCATTTAAATAGATGTGCATAGAATAGGTTTAGCTAATTAATGTCCCTTAGCTGTTAAAAAACGTTCCGCATCTAATGCTGCCATACAACCACTACCTGCAGCTGTTACCGCTTGACGATAATTTTTATCTTGAACGTCACCTGATGCAAACACCCCTTCAATATTTGTTTTAGTGGTACCAGGCTCTGTTAAGATATAACCTGTTTCATCCATCTTTAAATAGTCTTTAAAAATACCGCTGTTTGGATTGTGTCCAATCGCAACAAAAAACGCACTTACTGGAATCTCTTCCATGGTATTGGTTTTATTGTTTTTAATACGCACCCCTTCTACTTTCTTATCGCCCAAAATTTCGTCTGTTTCTGAATTAAAATGTATAATAATATTTGGGGTATTCATTACTCTATCTTGCATCACTTTACTCGCACGCATTTGTTCCTTTCTTACAATCATATGCACCGTCGTACACATTTTTGATAAGTAATGTGCTTCTTCTGCCGCCGTATCACCCGCGCCAACAATGGCCACATCTTTTCCTTTAAAGAAAAATCCATCACATACTGCACAAGCACTCACACCAAAACCATTTAATCTTTCTTCACTAGGGATGCCCAACCATTTTGCACTAGCACCAGTAGAAATAATCACCGCACCCGCTTCAATAATTTTTTCATCATCAATCCAAACCTTATGCGGATAACTGCTAAAATCTACTTTAGTCGCTAATCCATAACGGATATCGGTACCCATTCTTGCAGCTTGTTTTTCAAAATTCACCATCATTTCTGGTCCTTGTATTCCATCTGGAAAACCTGGATAGTTTTCTACATCTGTCGTAATCGTTAATTGTCCACCTGGTTGAATACCTTGGTATAATAAAGGTTTCATGTTTGCTCTAGCTGCATAGATTGCTGCTGTATACCCTGCTGGTCCTGATCCAATAATTAAGATGTCTACTTTTTCTGTTTCCATAATCCTTTTTTTGTTGCTACAATGTAGGTATAAAAAAAACCCCGACAAATCTGTAAGATCGTTGGGGCTTTTATGATATTGTTAATTTTTTAATTAGCCCAAGTAAGCTTTCAATGCATTACTATATCGAGCTTTTTGTAAACGTTTAATGGCACGTTCTTTAATTTGTCTAATACGTTCTTTTGTTAAATCGTATTTGATACCAATTTGTTCGATCGTGACGCCATTTTCGCCATCTAAACCAAAATAGGCATTTACAATCTCCGCTTCTCTTGGACTTAAAGATTTTAAAACTCTTTTGATTTCTTCTCTTAAAGAATCCTTCATCACATCTTCATCCGTATGAGATCCCCCTTCTAATAAATCACCCATGGCCACATCTTCTGCTTCATGCACTGGAGCATCTAATGAGGTATGACGTGTATTCGATTGGAAAATATTATTGATTTCAGTTTCTGACATCTCCAAGATACCTGCTAGTTCCTCTGTTGAAGGCTCACGCTCATGCTCTTGTTCGAATGCCATATAAGCTTTGTTCGCTTTATTATAAGTACCAATTTTGTTCTGTGGTAAACGAACCAAACGGCCTTGTTCTGCTAAAGCTTGTAAAATTGATTGACGAATCCACCATACTGCATAAGAAATGAATTTGAAACCTTTCGTCTCATCAAAACGCTGTGCGGCTTTGATCAAACCTAGATTTCCCTCGTTAATTAAATCACTCAAGGAAAGACCTTGGTGTTGGTATTGTTTTGCCACAGATACAACGAAACGTAAATTAGCTTGAACCAGCTTGTCTAAAGCACGTTGGTCACCCATTTTAATACGTTGCGCTAGGGTTGTCTCTTCCTCGGGATTAATCATAGAGATTTTAGAAATCTCTTGTAAATATTTTTCAACCGCTTGAGAATCTCTGTTGGTAATCTGTGTAGCAATTTTAAGCTGCCTCATGCAAAGGATTTATTTATAGGTATAACGATGGAAAGTCCAAAATAGTATATCCCCTTCGGGAGTCTGCAAAGTTAAGTTTTTGGAGGCAATAATACAAATAAAGCCTAGAATACCCTTCAAAATCACATTTTAGAAATATTTATACCCAAAATGGTGATTTTCATCGTTTATCAACCGCCTGGATTTATCTTCGTTGCATGATAGATTTTAGATCAGATACCGTTACCAAACCTACCCCAGGGATGTTAGCCTATATGCAAGCTGCGCCTGTTGGAGATGATGTGTTTGGAGAAGACCCAAGTATCAACAGTTTGGAGGAAAAAACGGCTAAGATGTTTGGGTTTGAAGCTGGATTGTTCTGCCCTAGTGGCACTATGACCAATCAATTGGCGATCAAAACCCATACACAGGCAGGAGATGAAGTGATTTGTGACGAAATTGCACATATTTATCAATACGAAGGAGGAGGCATCGCCTTTAATTCTGGCTGTTCAGTACGCCTTTTACATGGAGATCGAGGTCTTTTGAATGCAGCACAAATTCAAGCAGCCATCAACCCAATAGATGTGCATAAGTCCATTACTAGTTTGGTGAGCTTAGAAAATACTAGTAACAGAGGCGGAGGCGCTTGTTATGATTTTAATACTTTTTACGAAATTCAAAAAGTTACTAAGGCCAATCAGTTGGCACTCCATTTAGACGGCGCCCGTATTTTTAATGCCATTGTCCACAAAAAGGAAAATGCGGCAGATTATGGTAAAGTCTTTGATTCAGTATCTATTTGTTTGAGTAAAGGTTTAGGTGCACCAGGGGGAAGTGTTTTAGTGGGATCCATTCCTTTTATTAAAAAAGCAAGACGTTGGAGAAAAGTGTTTGGAGGTGGGATGCGTCAAGCGGGTTATTTAGCTGCTGCTGGGATCTACGCCATTGAAAATCATGTGGAGCGTTTGGCAGAAGATCATGTACATGCCATTGCTTTAAAAGACGCATTAGAAGCAACCTCATTTGTAGATCATGTATTACCAGTTGAAACCAATATTGTCATAGCAGTCATGACCGGCGCATACACCCCTGCCGCATTTGTTCAAGCACTTAAGGAACAAAATATATTGGCCTATGTGATGACCCCTATCCAAGTTAGATTTGTATTACATCTTGATATTTCCCCAGAAGCTTTAGCTAAAACGATCGAAGTCATTCAAAAAATTAAGTAGATAAGAACAGATATATTATGTTAGAAAGAATTAATCCAACCACAACGCAAGCTTGGTTTGTGTTGAAAAAGCATTTTGAAGAAGAAATGAGCCGTAGACAAATGAAAGATTTGTTTGCAGCCGATCCTAATAGATTTGAATCCTATTCAATCAAAGAAGCGAATGTATTATTTGATTATTCAAAGAATATTATTTCAGATAAAACTATTCAATTATTATTTCAATTAGCTAAAGAATGTGGATTAGATAAAGCCATTGAATCACAGTTTGCTGGGCAGCCAATCAATGAAACCGAAGGCAGGGCTGTATTGCATACTGCATTAAGAAATTTTAGCGGAGATCCTGTTGTATTAGATGGTCAAGATGTGATGCCTGCAATAAAAGCAGTGTTGCAACAAATGAAAACTTTTTGTAACAAGATTCATCAAGGAGAGCACAGAGGTTTTACTGGAAAGAAAATTACAACGATTGTCAATATCGGAATTGGTGGAAGCGATTTGGGTCCAGTGATGGTGACCGAAGCTTTGAAGCCCTATTGGATAGATGGGATACAAACTTATTTTGTAAGTAATGTAGATGGAACACATATTGCTGAAACTTTGAAAAAAGTAAACGTAGAAGAAACTTTGTTTTTAATTGCGTCTAAAACATTCACCACACAAGAAACCATGACCAATGCCCATACAGCTAGAAATTGGTTTTTGGAACATGCAAAAGAGGAAGCACATATCGCTAAGCATTTTGTTGCATTAAGTACGAACAAAAAATTAGTGACCGCATTTGGTATTGATAGTCAAAATATGTTTGAATTCTGGGACTGGGTGGGCGGACGATATTCTTTATGGAGTGCAATTGGATTGTCTATTGCTTTAACGATTGGATTCGACAATTTTGAGGATCTATTAAAAGGGGCGCATGAAGCAGATGTGCATTTTAAAACAACTCCATTTGAAAAAAATATACCAGTGATTATGGCCTTGTTGGGTATTTGGTATACCAACTTTTTTGGCGCTCAGAGCGAAGCCATCCTACCCTACGACCAATACTTGCACCGATTTGCAGCTTATTTCCAACAA
>JBILCS010000074.1:0-8666 GCA_044353005.1 Sediminibacterium sp.
AGAACAATCCAATTTTAATTGGTGAACCTGGTGTGGGTAAGACAGCGATTGTTGAAGGACTCGCATTAAGAATTGTACAACGAAAAGTAAGTCGTGTTTTATTTGATAAAAGAGTGATCTCTTTAGATTTAGCTGCTTTAGTGGCCGGCACAAAATACCGTGGTCAATTTGAAGAGCGAATGAAAGCGATCATGAACGAATTGGAGAAAAACAGAGACGTCATTTTATTTATTGATGAGATTCATACCATTGTAGGTGCTGGTGGCGCAAGCGGTTCATTAGACGCTTCTAATATCTTTAAGCCTGCATTGGCTAGAGGTGAGTTGCAATGTATTGGTGCTTCCACATTAGATGAGTATAGAATGCATATCGAAAAAGATGGTGCATTGGATCGTCGTTTCCAAAAAGTAATCATCGAGGCACCAAGTGTTGCAGATACGATTACTATTTTGAATAATATCAAATCTAAATACGAAGACTACCATAGTGTAATCTATGATCAAGAAGCGATTGAGGCTTGTGTAAAATTAAGTGATCGTTATATGACAGATCGTTTACTTCCAGATAAAGCGATTGATGTATTGGATGAAGTAGGTGCAAGAGTGCATTTGAAAAATATTTCTGTTCCAGAAGATATTGTAGAATTAGAAAAACAAATAGAAGAAGTAAAGAACGAGAAGAATAGGGTGGTGAAAAGTCAACGTTTCGAGGAAGCTGCCAACTTAAGAGACACAGAGAAAAAATTAGGCGAAGCTTTAGATAAAGCAAAATTAAATTGGGAAGAAGATAGTAAGAATAAAAGATTCCCAATCAACGAAGAACATATTGCAGAAGTCATTAGTATGATGACTGGCATCCCTGTGAAGCGAATGGTGGAAGCGGAGACTACTAAATTACGCAAGATGTCCGAGGATATGCGAGATCAAGTGATAGGACAAGAAGAGGCCATTGGAAAAGTGGTAAAGGCCATACAAAGAAATAGAGTTGGATTAAAAGATCCTAAAAAACCAATCGGTACATTTATTTTCTTAGGTCCAACTGGTGTAGGTAAAACAGAATTAGCGCGTGCTTTAGCAAGAAATATGTTTGACTCAGAAGAATCTTTGATTCGTATTGATATGAGTGAGTATATGGAAAAATTTGCAGTCTCTCGTTTAATTGGTGCGCCTCCAGGATATGTGGGTTATGAAGAGGGTGGACAATTGACAGAAAAAGTACGTCGTAAACCATACTGTGTTATCTTATTGGATGAAATAGAAAAAGCACATCCAGATATTTATAATATTTTATTACAAGTATTAGACGATGGTATTTTGACGGATGGCTTGGGTCGTAAAGTGGATTTTAAGAATACTTTAATCATCATGACCTCTAACATAGGTGCACGTCAATTAAAGGATTTTGGAGATGGTGTAGGTTTTGCAACAGCCACAAGAATAGAGCAGACAGACGAGAATAATCGATCTGTGATTGAGAAAGCATTAAAACGTACTTTCTCTCCTGAATTCTTAAATAGAATTGATGACGTAGTGGTCTTTAATTCATTGACCAAAGACAATATATACTTGATCATTGATATCATCATGAAGCAAGTGCTCGCTCGCTTAGTGAACCTAGGGTTAAACTTAGTTTTATCAAGTGCTGCAAAAGAGTTTATTGCTGATAAAGGCTATGATGTGCAATTTGGTGCAAGACCTTTACATAGAGCTATTCAAAAATATATTGAAGATCCATTGGCAGAGGAGATTTTAAATCACTCAGTGAAAGAAGGGGATACTTTAATAGGAGATTTAGACAAGGAAAAATCATTGTTGACTTTTACTTTACAAAAAAAGGAAAAAGAAAAAGCACCTAAAGTACCTAAGGAACCAAAGCAAGAGTAAGCTTTAATCATTTTAAATAGGAAGGCCCCGAATTGTACAATTCGGGGCCTTTTTTATTTGAATCTTTAATTTAAATTATTATTTGAAAGTATTTAGGATGGGGTACTCCAGCGATAGGTTTTAATATCGAGTCCTGCCAGATCCATCATTCTTGCAACCACGGTCATAGCCACTTCCTCTAAAGTTTTTGGGACACTATAGAAGCTTGGAGTTGCAGGACAGATGATGCCTCCAGCTAATGTTACCGTTTCCATATTGCGGATATGAATTAAGTTATAGGGTGTTTCTCTCGCGACAAGAATTAATTTCCTGCGTTCTTTTAAAATCACATCAGCAGCACGGGTCGTCAAATCATCACTTACTCCAGATGCAATCCTTCCTAATGTGCCCATGCTACATGGAACAACAAACATGATATTGTATTGAGCAGAACCAGAGGCAAAAGGGGCATTAAAGTCCATTTTATGGTAAAAGTCAAAAGGATAATTTAGATAATCCTGATTGCCCAGTTCAGTCTCCCAAACTGTCTTTGCATTATCGCTCATAATGATACCAACCGCTTGGTATTGAGAAGGGATTTGCTTTAAGCTATCCAATAAGCATTTTGCATAAATGGCTCCACTGGCTCCTGTAATAGCAATGATGATTTTGTTTGACATAATAGAATAACAAAATTAGGTATTAAAAGTTGACCAACAAATAGATAAAAAAATCCCCTCTAATGCAGCATTAGAGGGGATGGCCTATTAGAGCTAGGATCATTTAGATTTTATACATTTTCTCGTAATATTCATCTGCCATACGGTTACTATCAAATTGGAAACGAACGTCCTTCATACCATTTTGAGTAATTTGTCTCCAGGTATCTTTTTGATCATAATACATTGGTACAATTTGTTCCTCTAAAATTTTATACATTTCATTTAAATCATATTCATCTTGGGCTTCGGTACTCATATTCGCATAATCTGCTTTAGGCACTACAAAACCATTGTTGCCATGGTTGACAAATTCTGGTATCCATCCATCATCGGTAGAGAAGTTGACAGCGCCGTTCATTGCTGCAGTCATTCCACTTGTACCAGAAGCTTCTCTAGGTACTCTTGGATTATTTAACCAAACATCAGAAGCTTGCTTCATACGCTTACTTAAACCCAATTCGTATCCTACTAAAACAGCTACATTCTTGTAGTTCTTACTGAGGTTCACTAAGTGGTTGAATTGAGAAATAGCTGGATGGTCTACTGGGTAAGGCTTTCCTGCAAATATAATTTGAACAGGATACTTTAAATTAGACAATAATATTTCGAATCTTTCTAAATCCCATGACAAGAAATCGGCACGTTTATAGCCTGCAAATCTTCTTGCCCAAACAATCGTCAACACATTTGGATCAAATATTTTACCAGTTTGGTCGGCTACAATTTCAAATGCACGCTTTTTCAAATACCATTTTCTGTCATCAAAACCTTTTTCATCTGAGGCTTCAGCAAATTTGTACAATTGTTTGTCTGCCCAATAACGCCAGTTTTGTGCATTGGTAATATGGTCAATTGGACATATACCTTCATATTTACCCCACATCTCACGACTTACATGTCCATGCAATTCAGACACACCATTCGCCTTTCTTGCAAAACGTAATGCAGCTAATGAGTGGTTAAATTGATCATCTTGAATGCCAGTCAATCTTCTTACTTCATCCAATCCTAATCCACAGAAATAACCCATATTATGACATAAGTAAATATCGTGCTTCTCGTTACCTGCTTCCTCAGGGGTATGGGTCGTAAATACTAGACGCTTTTTTACTTCGTCTAATGACTTATACTTGTTCAATAAATAAAAAGCTGCGGAGAATCCATGCGCTTCGTTTAAGTGGTAGACTTCTGGATTAAAATTTAATTCGTCGATTAATTTTGCACCACCCACACCCAACAAAATAAACTGTGCCACTTTTGTTGCCACGTTGGCATCATACAAGCGATGTGTGATGGTTTGAGAAACATAGTCATTCTCTGGTAAATCAGTACTTAATAAAAATAAGGGGGCACTGCAAAAAATATTAGGTGCTAAATAATACGCTTTTACCCAAACTGGATGGTCATGGATTAAAATTTGATATTTAATGCCAGTATCTTCTAAGAAGCTATACATCTTCTCCATAAAAGTAACTTGCAATGTTTGGTCTTGGTTTCTTGATTGATCATAGTAGCCATATTTCCATAGCATACCAATACCGATCATATTTTGATTTAATTCAAAAGCGCTTCTTAAATGGGATCCTGCTAAAAAACCTAGACCGCCACTATAAATTTTTAAAGGCTGGTGGATAGCGAACTCCATGGAGAAATAAGCCGCTTTTTTGGAATACTTTTCATTAATAGGGTAAGGAACTTGGAAGTTTCTAAAAGACATGTTTTTGATCTTTGGTTAATTTGACCCACAATATATCCTATTTGCCTTTAAGTTTGGTCCAAGGCAAGCCTAGTGTGAATAACAATCGTTTGCAATGGCAGAATGTGGATTATTTCTTAATCTTTGGCTTTCTTTTTTTATCATAGCTATCATTAAAGTAGCAGGTCATGTTTCTATGATTACCGCAATTTCCATCTTCCTTTATTTTTATGACATTTCCAGTAATGGTGAATTGAATGGTACAAGGATCACCTTTCTCAGAATAAGTGGCTTGGTTTTTATTAAAATTCAATAGGCCTTTAAGTTCGCCAACACAAGTGCCTTCTTTCTTTTCAAAATGTAAGAAGAATTGGTATTTATTGGCATTGCCAAAATCTCTTAGTGCAATAAAATTCTTTTTATCTCTAGCATAGTCTCCACTATAAGTATTCAGGGTAGGCAATGTGTCAATTGGATTTAAAATGGCTTTTTGTTCTGGCTTAATATTGGCATCCAAATAGATTAATCTAAATCCTTGATCGGTATAGGCCCATCCTTTTTTTTCATTGGTGAGCCCCTGCTCAGGGTCTAATTTATTTTCTTCTATTAAAAAGGTAGGTTCTTTATTAATCAATAATGTTTTACCATAAAATTGCGAACCTTTTTGTATGAGATCAAATTGAGTCAACATATGGTAGCCTAAAAAAACATTTTTCTTACTAAAAGCAATGACAGATACCGTTTGTTTTTTGGCATCCTTATTATTTAATAATAAATAATATTCTGTTTCTTTTTCAATTTTACCAACTGCAAAAATGGATGCGTTTTTTAAAAGCTTAGGAGCAATTACATCCACTACAGAATCTGGCAAAAATTGTTCCAAGGCTTTTCTGCCAATTTTGATCGTATCTGTGAAAGCGACTAAATTGGTATCATTGATTCGAATGGGCAATTCAATATTTTTGAAAGCGGCATTAAAATCATTTATTTTTAAAGGGGTATTCCCAGAAAGGTCTGTTTTTGTTTCAGCACACCCAATCAATGCCAATAGGATCAAAAGATTACTTAGATAGCGCATGGCACTCTATTTTTTGCTAAAATAGGCAACAATATGCCTTTAACAATGGGTTTATAGTTAAATTTACATTCAATTATGTTTCATAAATCCTTAGATCAACTGCATGAGTCTGTTCCAGTAAAAAATAAAACTGGATGGAGACGGTTATTTGCCTTTATTGGGCCAGCTTATTTAGTCAGCGTGGGTTATATGGATCCCGGAAACTGGGCGACCGATTTACAAGGGGGTGCTGCTTTTGGATTTCAATTAATTTGGATTTTATTACTAAGTAATATCATGGCCATCCTGCTTCAAAGTTTAAGCGCAAGATTGGGCATTGTGAGGCGTTTAGATTTGGCACAAGTGAATAGAGAGACCTATCCTAAATTTGTCAATTTTTGTTTATACCTACTTGCAGAGTTGGCTATTGCAGCCACCGATTTAGCCGAAGTTTTGGGGATGGCGATTGGTATTAAATTATTAACAGGCTTACCTTTAATGTATGGTACCATTATCACTGTGACAGATACTTTTTTATTCATGTTATTACAACGGTATGGGATACGTAAAATGGAGGCTTTTATTTTTGTTTTGGTGGCCACCATTGGAGGCAGTTTTCTTGCAGAAATGATCATTGCAAAACCTGATTTAATTGGTGCAGCAAAGGGATTAGTTCCTTCTGCATTATCACCTGCAGCATTGTATATTGCAGTGGGTATGATTGGGGCCACTGTGATGCCACATAATTTATATTTACATTCTGCACTTGTTCAAACTAGAAAAATAGAAAGAACAAGTGCGGGCATTAAAAAATCACTCTGGTATAATTTTATCGACAGTGCAATTGCTCTTAATGCAGCTTTTTTTGTGAATGCTGCAATTTTGATTTTAGCGGCTACTGCATTTTATCAAACGGGCAATCAATCTATCGCAAAGATAGAAGAAGCACATGCTTTATTAGCACCTTTATTGGGTTCAAAATTAGCACCTATTTTATTTGCTGTCGCCTTAATTGCAGCTGGACAAAGTTCAACGGTCACGGGTACCTTATCTGGCCAAATTGTGATGGAAGGGTATTTAAATCTTAGGTTAAATCCTTGGATCAGAAGACTACTTACAAGACTAGTTGCCATTGTGCCTGCAGTATTAGTGATTGGGCTAATGGGAGAAGGCAGGGTGGATGAGTTGCTTGTTTTTAGTCAAGTCATTTTGAGTTTGCAATTAGGATTTGCCGTTATTCCCCTCATTCACTTTGTGAGTGATAAAAGCACCATGGGTGAATTTGCCATCAAATCTTGGGTTAAAATTTTAGCATGGTTGGTGGCGAGTATTTTAGTCTATTTGAATGCCAATCTAGTATTTGATTTTGCCAAGGCTTTTCTAATTGGACCAACTCCTTTTTTGATTAAGCTGCTACTTGTTTTATTGATTCTTTTCTTTTTTGCGTTGTTATTGTATATTATTATTTTTCCAATGATTCAGTCAAAAAAAAGACAAGAAAGAACAGCATTGCATGGTGCAGCTGTGGAATTAGATTGGACCAAAGCAGCACCCATTGACAGGATTGCGATTGCTGTAGACTTCAGTTCTGGAGATGCCAATTTAATTAAATCTGCTATTTCGCAAGCCCATGTGGGAACAGAATTGATTTTGATCCATGTAGTAGAGAGCGTGACAGCAAGTTATTTTCAAGAAATAAGTGATGACGAAGAATCTAGAAAGGATAAAGAAAGACTCGAATTATATGCAGCAACATTGAGTGAAAAAGGATATAAGGTTCAATTTGTTGTTGGCTATAAAAACAGGGTCAAAGAGATTGTTCGCATTGTGAATGCCACAGACGCTCAGCTTTTAGTGATGGGCGCGCATCATCATTATGGTTGGAAAGATTATTTCTTTGGAGAGACCATTGAATCAGTGCGACATAAGGTAAAAATCCCTCTGTTGATTGTGCAACAAGCTTCTTAATATTCTGGGGACTATTTATTAGCTACATTTAGTACATTTGCAGACAAAATTTCAAACATATGGGACAAAAAATTAAAGTGGCTAATCCAGTTGTAGAATTGGATGGAGATGAAATGACAAGAATCATTTGGAAATTCATTAAGGATAAATTGATTTTACCTTATCTAGAATTAGATATTAAATATTATGATTTGGGTATGGAGTATCGTGATGAAACCAATGACCAGGTAACGATTGATGCTGCCAATGCAATCAAGCAGTATGGTGTTGGAATTAAATGTGCAACCATTACGCCAGACGAGCAAAGAGTACAAGAGTTCAAGTTAAAACAAATGTGGAAGAGCCCTAATGGCACCATCCGTAATATCTTAGATGGTACGGTATTTCGTGAGCCAATCGTTTGTGCGAATGTGCCACGTTTAGTTCCAAACTGGACAGCGCCAATTTGTATTGGACGTCATGCATTTGGAGATCAATACCGTGCAACTGACTTTGTTACAAAAGGCAAAGGAAAATTAACAGTCAAGTTTGAAGGTGAAGATGGGACTGTGCAAGAATTTGAAGTATTTAATTTTAAGGGAGATGGTGTGGCATTGGCTATGTACAATACAGATGAAAGTATCTATGGATTTGCAAGAGCTTGTTTTAACCAAGCTTTAGCAAAAAAATGGCCTTTGTATTTATCAACAAAAAATACCATCTTAAAAAAGTATGACGGTCGTTTCAAAGATATTTTTGAAGAAGTGTATCAAAATGAGTTCGTCACAAAATATGCAGATGCTGGTATTACGTATGAGCATCGTTTGATTGATGATATGGTAGCGAGTGCTCTAAAATGGAATGGTAATTTTGTATGGGCTTGTAAGAACTATGATGGTGATGTACAATCTGATACGGTAGCACAAGGATTTGGCTCATTGGGTTTAATGACATCTACTTTAATTACACCAGATGGTAAAGTGATGGAAGCAGAAGCTGCACACGGTACGGTGACACGTCACTTCCGTGAGCACCAAAAAGGAAACAGAACTTCTACCAATCCAATTGCATCTATTTTTGCTTGGACAAGAGGTTTAGAATTTAGAGGTCAATTGGATAATAACCAAGAATTGATTCGTTTCTCTAAAGCATTAGAGGAAGTGTGTGTGGAGACAGTTGAGTCCGGTATCATGACAAAAGATTTAGCAGTATGTGTGCACGGTAATAAAGTGAAGCACGGTGAACACTATGTATACACAGAAGAATTCTTAGATGCATTGGACTCTAATTTGCAAAAGAAGCTAGCTAAATAAATATAGCAAGCCCTTTTTGCAACTCTGTTTTATTTTAAATTTTCTTCGAAAATTTTGGCAAAAGAAATT
>JBILCS010000075.1:0-8637 GCA_044353005.1 Sediminibacterium sp.
CACCCTTACCAATCATACCGATACCAATTCCAGCACCGATAGCTGCTAATCCAGCGCCAATTGCGGCAACACTTCCTACTACCATTTTTTTACGTTTTAATTGTTATTGAAAAAAGAGTTAAATACTATTTAATGATGTGCTACATTTTTATGTCCTTCATGTTCATGGGCTTCATGATGGTGTTCTTCCGTTGCCATACCAATATACATGGCACTCAACATGGTGAAGATATAAGCTTGTAAAAAAGCCACCAACAATTCAATCAACCCGATGAAAACAGCAAATGGAACTGCAATAGCAGAAGCATACACTGTTTTGAATATAAAAATTAAACAAATCAAACTTAATACTAGAATATGCCCTGCTGTAATGTTTGCGAACAATCGAATCATTAAAGAGATAGGCTTAGTGAAGACCCCAATTAATTCAATGGGCGCTAAGAACAACTTCATGCTCCAATGCATTCCTGGCATCCAAAAAATGTGCTCCCAATAACTTTTATTGGCACTTAAGTTAACCACTATAAAAACACATACCGCTAAGGTCATTGTAAATGCAATATTACCACTCACATTGGCACCGCCTGGAAAAAAAGGAATTAATCCTAAAAAGTTATTCGTTAAAACCAAAAAGAAAATCGTTAATAAAAAAGGCATGTATTTTGCAAACTTCTTTTTACCAATATTTGGTATCGCTACTTCATCTCTTACAAATAAAACAATCGGCTCCATAAAAGATTGAACCCCTTTTGGAGCAGAGGTGATCCCTGTTTTTTTGTAGGCACCAGCAGCTGTAAGCAGCACCACTAAAAGAATCAAAACAGAAATAAATAGAGAGGCTACGTTTTTAGTGATTGAAAAATCCCATAAAGCTTTTGATGCTTCAATATCAATCGCTTCCGATGCATCCACTATTTTAACCTTGCCTTCAATAATTTTATAATCAAAGTTGCCCTTGTATGCAATATGCTCATGGTGTTCATTCATGAACTTTGCAGATGAGAAAACTTCAAATCCTTTTGGCGTGTATAAAATCACTGGTAAAGCAAGTGAAGTTTCTCCCCATAAATGCCAGCTATGATCATCTTTAATATGCTCTAAGATGGTCTCTGTTACATTGAATGCTTTTGCTTCATGTCCTTCCGTTTTTGCTTCATGTCCTTCCGCTTTTTCATTGGCAAATGCATTGCCAGAAAATGCCAATGTTAGCAAGCTAAAACACAATACCAGTAAAGATTTAATACGTATAGATACCATAGTGATCTCAAAATTTGCGGCAAAGATAGGGATAATGCTGCTGAAAAGTCATAATATTTAACAGAAATATAGCATCAGAGAAAATGTTTTTCATTCTCTTAAATCATTGATTTACAATAATTTAAAAATTTATGCGCCCTTTTTAGGATCAATTTGCATTACGTTAAGGGCCTTATAAAATCCACCCTGCTCCATTAAGGACTGATGCGTCCCTTTTTCGATGATTTTTCCCTGCTCCAGCACAAGGATCTGGTCGGCCTTTCGGATGGTAGACAAACGATGTGCAATCACGATAGATGTCCTACCCTTTATTAATGTTTCAATGGCTTTTTCAATGAGTTGCTCACTCTCTGTATCGATGGAAGAAGTGGCTTCATCTAAAATTAAAATACTCGGATTATATAAGAGCGCGCGAATAAAACTCAAGAGTTGTCTTTGTCCCAGGCTTAATGTGGCACCTCTTTCCATCACATGGTATTGATATCCTCCCGGAAGTTGCATGATAAAATCATGCATGCCAATCATCTTTGCTGCTTCCTCCACTTGTTCGGGACGAATTGAAGGATTGCGTAAAGTGATATTGTCATAAACCGAGCCAGAAAATAAAAATACATCTTGTAAAACGACCCCAATGGATGCCCTCAATCGATCAAGTGCATAGTCTTCAATTAAGACACCGTCTAATAAAATTTGTCCTGCTTGATATGGATACAAACGATTTAAGATGCTAATGATGGAAGTTTTTCCACTTCCTGTTGGTCCCACCAACGCCACGGTTGCGCCAGCTTCGACCGTAAAATTTAAATCGTTTAAAATCCAATTGGGCGCTTGATACGCGAATTGTATATTTTTAAATTCAATGGCTCCCTGAATTTGAGTTGGTGCATATGCACCTTGATTGACGGTGATATCTTCGTTGTCTAAAATCTTGAAAACACGTTCTGCTGCAACCATGCCCATTTGCAAGATATTGAATTTATCTGCAATCATACGAAGTGGTCTGAAAATCTGATTTAAAAATAAAATAAATGCTACCAACATCCCTGCATCTAAACTTTGGCCAGCCACCCACCAAACAATTAAGCCAATACTTAAGGCCAATACCACTTCCACTACTGGAAAAAATACAGAGTAGGCAAAAATAGCTTTGATGTTCGCATTTTTATGATGCACATTGATCTGATCAAATTTTTTCATCTCTTGCTCTTCTGCAGCAAAAGCCTGCACCACTTGCATGCCAGAGATATGTTCTTGTACAAATGCATTGAGTGCTGCAACAGCATTGCGCACCTGTACAAAACTTTTATTCACACTTTCTTTGAAAAAATAAGTGGCCACAATCATGATTGGAAACGGAATTAAACAAATTAAAGTCAACTCCCAATTGATAAAAAACATGGTAGTTAAGGTCACTATAATTGTTAACATATCTGCGATAATGGGAATCAGTCCATCTGAAAAAATATCATTAATACTTTCGATATCATTGATTGTTCTGGTGGTCAATGTGCCAATGGGTGTTTTATCAAATTGACGCATCTCCCAGTACATAATTTTTTGGTACACTTTATTCCTTAAATCTCTTATCACTTGTTGCCCTAACCAAGACATCCCATAAGTGAAACAAAAACGAAATATGGTTTCAAGGATAATAAAAGCCACCTGAAAGAGAGATATCGCCAATATCAATTGTACGACCGAATTAAAAGCTTCATTAGGCAATACTGAATGCACCCATGAAGGCAGTAAGACTAGTTTGCCTATCGCTAAGTTTACTGTCACTTGAATCAAATAAGGTCGGATGGGCGTAGCGAACGCTAAAAAGACGCCTAAAAAGACATTGATCCAAAAAATAAATCGATAAGGCCCAACAAAAGAAAACACCCTACTTAAGATAGAAGATTTGAATATGGGTTTAGGCTGGGTAGATGACATAGCGAAGTAAAGTTACACCGCTTTTACGTATTTTCGTATAAGCATGGAAAGTACCGATCAAGAATTATTGAATGCAGTTGTGACACCCTACAACTTGACCGACGAACAAGAGAAAAAAGAAATTGTTCGCCACTACCGTGCATTGCTTAGAACGCTGAGAACTAAACTTAAAAAAGGCGATCGGGAATTGCTAAGAACCGCATTTGAAATGGCTACTGAAGCACATAAAACAATGCGTCGTAAAAGTGGCGAGCCTTATATCCTGCACCCCATTGCTGTAGCGATGATTGCAGCAGATGAAATTGGATTGGGTGTGCGAAGCACCATCTGCGCTTTATTACATGATACGGTAGAGGACACCGACATCACATTAGATGATATCAAAAGAGAATTTGGAAATGAAATTGCAAAGATTGTAGATGGCTTGACAAAAATTGCAACGGTGATGGACACCAATAGCAGCCAACAAGCAGAGAATTTCAAAAAAATCTTACTCACTTTGACGGATGATCCGAGAGTGATCCTCATCAAGCTTTCGGATAGACTTCATAACATGCGTACAATGGACTCGATGAAGCAAGAGAAGCAATTAAAAATTGCCTCTGAAACCATCTGGGTATACGCCCCACTCGCACATCGTATGGGCTTGTACAACATGAAGACCGAATTAGAGGATCTGGCCATGAAATACATGGAACCAGCTACCTACCATGAGATTGCCAAAAAATTATCAGAAACAAAAAGAGAGCGAACAAAATATATCAATGAATTTGTTAGACCATTAAAAGAAAAATTAGGTCAATCCGAATTACAATTTGATATTTTTGGTCGTCCAAAAAGCATTCATTCTATTTGGAATAAAATAAAAAAGAAAGGGGTAAGTTTTGAAGAAGTCTATGATCTGTTTGCCATCCGTATCATTCTTGATATCCCTTTAGAAAAAGAAAAAGAAGCATGTTGGAAAGTGTATTCCATCGTCACAGATGAATACCTGCCCTCTCCCGAAAGATTAAGGGATTGGTTAAGTAATCCTAAGAGCAATGGCTACGAAGCATTACACACCACTGTAATGGGACCAGATGGCAAATGGGTGGAAGTGCAGATCCGAAGTAAAAGAATGAATGAAATTGCAGAAAAGGGAATGGCTGCCCATTTTAAATACAAAGAAGAGACATCACAAAGTGAAGATCGATTTGATAAATGGTTCATTCAGATTAGAGAAGCCTTGAGCAATCAAGAGGAAGAAAGCATTGATTTCTTACAAGACTTTAAGACCTCTTTTTTAGCAGAAGAAATTTATGTCTATACGCCAAAAGGTGAGGTGAAAATGTTGCCAGTCAATAGCTCTGCGCTTGATTTTGCTTTTTATATCCATACCGCAATTGGATCAAAATGTATAGGTGCAAAAGTCAACCATAAATTGGTTCCCATTAGCCATACTTTAAGAAGTGGCGACCAGATAGAAATCATCACAAGTAACAAACAAAAACCTACTGAGGATTGGTTGAACAATGTGGTGACTGCAAAGGCTAAAAATAGTATTAAAGATGCCTTAAGAGAGGAAAAGAAAATCATTTCAGAAGAAGGGAAATATACGCTTCAACGCAAACTAGAAGGGATTGGCGCTGTCTACAGCACATATAACTTGGATCAATTGATGCATTTTTATAAATTACAAAGTCATTTAGATTTATTATATAAAATCGCAACCAAATCTATAGACCTAAAAGAACTTAAAAGTTTTCAAGTCATTGGCGACAAAATAGAAGCCCCAAAGCCAATTGTGGCTGCGCCAGATCCGAATGCAGAACCCCATATTTACAAGCCACTCCCTAAAAAAGGAGATTCAGAATTGATCATTTTTGGTGAATCAAGTGATAAGATCAAATACAATCTGGCAAAATGTTGCAACCCAATTCCTGGAGATGATGTATTTGGATTTGTGAGTACTGGAAAAGGGTTGATCATTCATAGAACCAGCTGCCCCAATGCCACACAACTATTGGCTAATTATGGTCATCGAGTTGTCAAAACTAAGTGGGCTAAAAATAAAGAAATCTCCTTCCTTACAGGACTTAGCATCATTGGATTAGATGATGTAGGCGTGGTTAATAAAATTACAACCATTATTAGCGGGGACCTTAAAATCAATATTGCAGCACTCACCATTGAATCCAAAGATGGCATGTTCGAAGGTACCATTAAGGTCTTTGTGCACGATAAAGACGAATTAGAGGAATTGGTCAACCGCATTCAAGGCCTAAATGGCATTCAAAAAGTGACTCGTTTTGATACAGACCTGATCTAAAGTCAAGTAATCAACACCATAGGAAAAATATGTGTGAAAACATTTCTTATTATTCCATGCTTAAATAGGTAATCCCCATTTCTCGACATATTTTTGCTACTCAAATTCAAATTTATGGTAGACGTTATTTTAGGACTTCAATGGGGTGATGAAGGTAAAGGGAAGATAGTGGATTATTTTGCACCCAACTATGATGTCATTGCTCGTTTTCAAGGTGGTCCAAATGCTGGACATACTTTATATGTGAATGGAACTAAAATGGTCTTACACCAAATCCCTTCGGGTATTTTCCATCAAGATAAAATCAATATCATTGGCAATGGTGTTGTATTAGATCCAGTGACTTTGAAAAAAGAATGTGATGCCGTGGCAACCATGGGCATTGATGTGAAAAAAAATCTATTTATATCAGAGCGTACCAATATTATTATTCCTAGCCATAGAGCTTTAGATAAGGCCTCTGAATTGTCAAAGGGTGCCGCTAAAATTGGATCTACTTTAAAAGGCATTGGCCCAGCCTATATGGATAAGACCGGCAGAAATGCTTTAAGAGTGGGCGATTTATTAGATAAGAAATTTATCAGCAAATACATTGCTTTAAGAATGAAGCATCAAAAGATTTTGGATAGCTATAATTTCAATGAGGATATTTCTGAAATGGAAACCGAATTCTTTGAAGCCATTGAGTTTTTAAAGACCATGAACATTATTAATTGTGAATACTTTATCAATGATCAAATAAGCAAGGGTAAAAAAGTATTAGCAGAAGGCGCACAAGGATCCATGTTAGATATTGACTTTGGTACTTTTCCATTTGTGACTTCAAGCAATACTATTTCTGCTGGAGTTTGTACTGGCTTAGGTGTTTCTCCAAAACTAATTGGAGAAGTATTTGGCATTTCAAAAGCCTATTGTACAAGAGTGGGTAGTGGTCCCTTCCCTACCGAATTGCATGACGAAAAAGGGGAGGAATTAAGAAAGATTGGAAGTGAATTTGGAGCAACTACAGGACGTCCTAGAAGATGTGGATGGATTGACCTTGTTGCATTAAAATATACCTGCATGATCAATGGTGTAACGCAGATTATCATGACTAAGGCTGATATCCTAGATTCATTTAAAGAACTAGAATTAGGCATTGCCTATGAAATGGAAGGCAAGCAGATTGATTATGTGCCATTTCAATTGGTTGGTACCCCAGTTACCCCCATCTGGAAAAAGATGGCAGGCTGGGAAGTAGATACCACAAAAATGAAGGATGATGCCGAATTGCCAGCTACCATGAAAACATATATCAAATTTATTAATGAATATTTAGGAGTGCCTGTGAAGTATGTATCAAATGGCCCGGGCAGAGATCAAATTGTACATTTATAATCAAAAAAAAGTAATAAAAAAAGTCTTTTTATTTTTGAAAAATTAAATTTTCATTTGAAATTTACATAAATATTTTTGATTGAGTTATGGCAGTAAAATCTACAAAAGAGAAAAAGACAGCGACCCCAAAAAATGGCGTAGTCAAAGCTGAAAAGTCAAGCAAGACCTCTTCAAAGAAAAATGATGATGAAGAGGATGCGGATGCATCTGATGAAGACGATGATCTTGAAGAAACAGATGATTGGGGTAAGACAGAAGAAGAGGATGATAGCTGGGATCCAGACTTTGCAGAATTTGATATGCCTAAAACAACTAAGAAAGCAGGTAAAGCTAAGAAAGGCGGAGGAGAGGATGCGCATGCATCCGATGAAGGGGACGATTTAGATTTAGACTTAAACTTAGAAGACGATGATTTGTTTGATGAGAAAGATGAATTTGATGACGATTACTAAATAACGATTGTGCTATTTTATGAATCGTTATCCAGATATAAAGATTGTATTGAGGCCTGTAAAATTTGATTTTTATGGGCCTCAAATAGTTTAGCCTCTTTGGTAGGCAGCACAAGTGTATATGATTTACCAGTAGCCAATTGCTGATCCATATTTGGATTCAATTCTTTTAAATAGGACAATGGCATTTTTAACCAAATTGCCATTGTCTTTACATTGAATCTTCCTGAAATGATTATTTTTTCCATACCTGAACTTACAGTGCTAATGGCAGCCCTTTCGGTACTTTTATTTTTATCTAGCTCGTTCATAGATACCCCTTCAAATATGGCATGCGTCGCTATAAATTTCTTTACATGATTCCTGGTCTCTAGTGGAAGTTCATATTGTAAGGCCCAAAAGTCTTTTGTTTTCTTTTTTTCAATTGCTTTACTTAGTCTTCCTGCGCCACCATTGTAGGCAGCTACTACCAATAACCAATCCCCAAATTGTTGATATAATTCTCGAAGTATCGTTGCTGCTGCTTGCGTGCTTTTTTGATAATCCATTCGCTCATCATTTGGAAGTAATTTTAATCCCAACCGGGTTGCTTCTGCAGGCATGATTTGCCAAGGACCTGCTGCACCAGCCCATGAAACAACTTGCGAACTTAAATGACTTTCAATGACACTTAAATATTTTAACTCCACAGGTACCCCATTGGCAGTTAAAACTTCATCGTATAAATTAAAATAAGGTTTTGCCCAGGTTTTCATCTTACGTAACCCTGCGCCTTCTTTTTCCATATAAGATTGCACAAAACTAATTGCTTTAGGATGCATTTCAATGACAAAAGATTTGTCTTTATCTGGCAATTGTTGCACAGTGAATAAGCTACTAAAACCAATTCTATTCAATGTCAAACTATCTTGTGCAGCTAGGCTGTTAAAACAAAAAAGCAAACAATAAATAAATAAAACTGGTTTCATAAGAAAGAGGCTATGCGTACGCACAGTTTATAGCTCCGGTCTTTAATCGACCATAGTATTTATGAATGACAGTGGAAAAGTAAATCGATGATTAAGAAGCTTTGTCGTCCTTCTCTTTAATACCTTCTTCGATTTCTTTTTTCACGTTATTTTTAGCGTCATTGAATTCACGAATTCCTTTACCTAATCCACGCATGAATTCAGGGATTTTTCTTCCTCCAAACATCACTAAAATAACTACACCAATAATTAATAATTCTTGAAATCCTAAGTTGCCCATAATGTATCGTTTAGAATGATAAAGGTAATGTAAATAGCACAAAAAAAGGTCCTCGAATAG
>JBILCS010000076.1:0-8204 GCA_044353005.1 Sediminibacterium sp.
AGCATTATAATGATCAAAGAGCGATGTATCAGGCACAACAACTTAAAAGAATGACTTTAGATAAAACAGAAGTACTTCAAAAAGCAGTAAGGCAATACCATCCGGGGAACTAAACTTTTAATTCCACTAAAGAATTGAAGGATAGTTTTATCATTTTGAATATACGCTTCATAAAAAAAGCCCTCAATAACGATTGAGGGCTTTTTTATATAATTAATTGTAATTATTGCTTTGATCTTCTTCTTGCTTCTTCGGCATCTTTGTAGATTCTGATCCAAGTTAAAGAAATATCAATCACGGCCAACAAGGGGCCTAGTATAATTACCATCACCACTTCTAGTCCTGGCGAATAGCCAATGACGCCATCTAATGATATATTTTTAGATCGCTTAAATAGTTTGTACACACAGTAAATGGCCGATACGACCCAGATACCAAAAAGAATATTCTTGTCCATAATTTTATTTTAGTGAATATAATATATTTTGTTTTATTTGCAATACATCAATGAGGTCTATCATGAAAAAAAGTCTATTTTATATCATCTTACTGCTTTTAGTAAAAGCCAATTCAATTAATGCGCAGTTGCCTGCACCTTTCAATGCCATTTTACCAAGCATTCAAGATAGTATTGCTAAAAAAGTGCTAGCAAGCCCCAATACATATAGACTTCAGCTTGTTTATACACAAATTGATAGAGATCAAAATGGCATACCTCGTTTTACTAACCATATATTGTATGCGGACCCAGAAAATTATTTTAATCCCGCATCGATGGTTAAAATGCCCCTTGCCTTTTTAGCAATGGAAAAATTATATGAACTGAACCAGCCTGGCGTAAATAAATACACTACGATGCAATTTGATAGCAACTATCAAAGACAAGTAGCCATGTATGCCGATTCAAGTGCTCAAAACAAAAAACCATCTATTGCACATTTTGTGAAGCGCGCATTTTTGATATCTGAAAACGATCCCTACAATCGATTGTATCAATTTGTGGGGCAGGGCCCAACGAATCAAAAACTACTTGCAAAAGGGTATAGCAGTGCAAAGATCACAAGACAATTTATGGGCTACACGGAGGATCAAAATAGACATACCAATGGGATCCGTTTTATGGATGAAAAAGGAGTACCTATTTTAAAGCTCGCCCCTCAATACAACAAAGACAGTTTTCAATTTGGAGCGCCCATTTTAATTGGGGATGCACATTGGAATAGTAAGGATGAAGTGGTGAATGCCCCTTTTGATTTCACACGTCATAACAATATCTCTTTAGTAGACATGCAAAAAATGTTACAGGCAGTTTTGTTTCCAGCCTCGGTACCAAAACAAAATAGATTCAATATGACCGACGCGGATAGATTGTTTTTATTACAATACTTATCACAGTATCCTTCGGAAACCGACTATCCAAAATACGATAGTGCACATTTTTATGATAGCTATGTGAAATTCTTTTTTCAAGACAGCACCCATACCATGCCAAAGCATATCAGGGTTTTCAATAAAGTGGGTTGGGCTTATGGATTCTTAACAGATGTGTCTTATGTGTTGGATACTAAAAATAATATTGATTACATGCTCTCCGCTACCATTTATGTAAATAGTGACGGTGTGGTGAATGATTCGAAATATGACGAAGCAACAGTAGGCTTTCCTTTTTTAAACCAAATTGGTAAAGCGTTTTATCAATATGAATTAGAACGCCCTAGAAAATTTAAACCAGTATTAAAAAACCAAGTAAGGCAATACGAGAAACGCAACCCAAAAGATACTAGGCCTAGCATTTTAAATGCAGACAACTAGGATCTCTTGGATTGCGTCTTTATTATAAAATTCCAATTGGGGCTACCAAATAGCACCCATCCCTAAATCCCACAATTGCTTGTTGAATGCAGGAATAGCTTCATTTTTTAATTTTAGTCCTCTTGCTTTTAATTTATCCCACTCAGCAGAATATTCTTTCAATAAATCTAGGTTGGGTTGATTCACTTGTGGAATATCACTCTCTGTTTGATTCAGTAAGAACATATAGTTAGCTGTGAATTTATTAGGGAAATTTTCAACATCATCATATGAAGTTGATTTTCTTTGAATCATGTCTTCGTCCCATGCTTTTAAATTTGCAATCAAAGCTGAGGCATTTTGTTTTAAGCTAGCATATTGTGCACCGCTATAATTGGCGTCAGACTTTAATTTTTTAACCAATGCTTCTAAGTGAATACTATTGTCTTTTAGTTGGTTAACCATTTGGTGCATTTCAGTCACTGTACCTTCCATCAAACGCATCAAATCATCATACTGCTGGTATTCACTAGCAGTCGTGCCAAAGTTTGGATTGGCTTGTATCACGCCCGTTGTGGTTCCAATAGTTTTTCCTCCTGCTATTAAACGAATGGTATAATTACCAGGGATGGCTTTGTGTCCACTAAAACTACTTTCAATATAAACATTTGGTATTGCAGTGGTTGTGCTGTGGCGAAGGTTCCATACAAAACGATTCAATCCTTTTTCTTTGCTTAATGTTGGATCTTTTCTTGGAGCACCGTCATAACGCTTATAATTTTCGTCTGCTTTAGAACTAAAGCGACGTACTAGTTTTCCGGCTGCATCACTGATTTCCATACTCAATTCAATAGAGTCTGCCATACTAGGCAATTGATAATACAAGACCAAGCCTGTTGCAGGATTGACGCCTGCTTTTGCTTTAGCACCTGTAAAATCTGCGTCGTTGTCATCCATTTCACTAGATCCCATGACTAATAAAACAGCATCTGGCGTATATATTTTTACAGTACTTGTATCTGCTTTATATGCTCGAATTAAATTTAAATCATCCAATATCCAAAACGATCTACCCGAAGTTGCAGCAATTAAATTATTTTGATGCACGCGCAAATCTGTGATAGGTGTAATTGGTAAATTTAATTGGAATGGACTCCAGCTCTTACCACCGTTGTTAGACATGTACACGCCTAATTCTGTGCCCGCATACAATAAATCTTTAACAACATTGTCCTCACGCACCACTCTTGTAAATGCATTGTTTGCAATACCAGTGTTTATTTTAGTCCAAGTGGTTCCATAGTCAGTTGATTTATATAAACCAGGAGTATGGTCGTTGAACTTATACCTAGTTGTTGCTATGTATACTGTTGCTTTATCATGCGGTGATACTTCAATCGCATTGATTAAACATTCAGCCAATCCTGTTGGTGTAATATTTTTCCAATTATCTCCGCCATCTTTTGTTAAGTAAACATAACCATCATCGCTACCTGTATAGATCACGCCTTTTTCGTGCACCGACTCCATCACATAAGCTAGTGTGCCATAATTTTCTGCACCCACTGCTTCGTTGGTATAGGGTACACCAGGTTTTCCTTGTTTAGATTTTTCGTTGCGCGTTAAATCTGGTGAAACTTCTTTCCATGTTTTACCCATATCGGAAGTTTTCAATAAAAATTGTGAGCCATGATAATAGGTATTAGGTTCATGCTTGCTCCAAATGATTGGTGCGTTCCAGTTATAACGGTACTTAATATCTTTTGCATCTCTGCCTAAATATTGAATTGGCGCAGCCATGATATTGGTGCTCCCTTTTGTTTTTGTATCTAATACTTCTATTGTTCCTTGGTAAGATCCACCTAAAACATATCTTGGATTGTTTGGATCAAATGCCAAGAAGGCGCTCTCGCCACCTGCAGATGCAGACCAATATCTTTCATCTATGCCACTTGCGCCAATGGCACGACTCGCAATTTTAACGGAACTATTGTCTTGTTGTCCTGCATAAATATTGTAAGGCACTTCATTGTCTACATTGATTCTATAAAATTGTGCAGTAGGCATATTGTTTTGACTGCTCCAAGATTTACCGCCATCATGTGTTACAGCAGCACCGCCATCATCTGCAATCACCATGTTCTTACCGTTGCTTGGATGAATCCATAAATCATGGTAATCACCATGCGTGCGCGCAAAGTCTGTAAAAGTTTTACCACCATCAATTGATTTTAAGGAAGGGGCACTCATCACATATACTGTGTTTTCATTTGTTGGATCTGGAAACAGTTCGATATAATACCATGCACGCTGAATCAAGCGATGGCTCTTATTAATTTGTGACCAACTTGCACCTGCATCATCAGATACATATAAACCACCTGCATCTTTACTGAAATCACTTTCAATTAATGCGTATACTTTTTCTGAATTCGCTCTTGATACAGAGATAGACATCTTACCCATTTCTTTTGGCAATCCCTTTTCCATTTTCTCCCATTTGTTACCTCCATCAGTTGATTTATACAATCCACTTCCTGGTCCACCACTGATTACCTGCCATGGCAAACGACCATGTTCCCACATTGCAGCATACATAATAGATGGATTATGCATGTCCATTGATATTTCTGCACAACCTGTTTTATCATCTACATACAATACTTTTTTCCATGTCGTACCACCATCAACAGATTTATAAATACCACGCTCTGTTGACTTACTATACAATGCACCTTGTGCTGCAACAAAAACAATATTTGGATTTTTTGGATCAATTGCAATTCTTGAAATATGTTGTGTAGCATCCAGTCCCATTTTTTTCCATGTCTTGCCAGCGTCTGTACTTTTATACACGCCATCTCCATGATGTGTCATCACGCCTCTTATTGCGTGTTCACCCATACCTACATAAATAATATTGGCATCGCTTTCTGCAACTGCAACTGCACCCACAGAACCTGTTTTAAAAAATCCGTCAGAAATATTATTCCAGTTCATTCCGCTGTTTTCTGTTTTCCATAAACCACCACCAGTAGTGCCCATATAATAGATATCTCTATTATTGATTACTCCGGTTGCCATATTGGATCTACCTCCTCTAAAGGGACCAATACTTCTCCATTTTAGTGGAGATAGTTCTTTGTTTACATCCTGCGCAAAACCCATTTGCGTAGATACTATTAAGCATAGTAAAGCGATTATCTGTTTGATCATAAAATTATTTTAGATACTTTAAATTTAAGCAAAAAAATAGACCCATTGTGCAATGGGTCTATATATCTTTATTAGAGGTGGTGGATTATACGCGGTAAAAATCTGCTTTCCAGTTTTGGATAGATTGCTTGATCTCTTTTTGTGATAGATTGCCTGTTGCAGCTTTTTCTGCAAGTGCAGGAAATTCAGCATCAGGAGCAAAACGCAATGCAACTACTTGACCCACTGTTATATTAGATGGTAATAATTTTCCAGTTAAAACATAATGGCGTAAATTTTCTTCTGCACGGATGGCTCTATCCTGCGCCTTTAAAGCAAATATTCTTGTAAACCACGCAATTAAAATAAATACGACGGAGGTTAAAACTAATAAAGCAGCTAAGTATTTGTTTTCAGCACTCGCTTTTAGTAAATAGTTTATCGACCCACCCAATAAAGCAATGATCCCGCCAAAGGTTAGATAGTGAAACCCTGGAACCATTTGGGAGTGGTTGTTAAAATTTTGTTCTTTCATATTTTGTATTTTGTGTGGACAAGATAATTACTTTGGTTAGTTTTAGCTTCATGAATTTTCAGAACCTGCCCTGTAATCAAAAACCGCTCGAAAAATGGTTATTTTCCAACATGTACCCAGTTTTTGAATTATCCCAAAAAACACCAAAATGACCCAATAAATGGCTTTTTTGCCTCAAATTTGGACGATTTTATGCAAAAACAGCCCAAAATGCCTAAATTTTTGAACATCATCATACCAATATCCCCCCCCTTTTTTAACCGAAACGCAACCAGTACATTATAAAAAATGCTTTACAAACCCAACTCCTTGGTTTAAAACGAATTAAGATTAGTATAAATTCTATATAAAATTTACTAATTGAATACTAATAATCGTTAACTTAACGTTAACAAAAGGGTCATACCTGAGTTTATTATTCACCAAAGATTTTAATTTATGCAAACCAAAGGTTTATGGAGTTTGTTGCTGGTACTTTTTACAAGTATCTCAATAGCAAACGCACAACAAAAATTGGTAACTGGAAAGGTTGTCGGATACGACAAAGCACCTTTGTCCAATGTTTCCGTCCTTGTTAAAGGAACAAAAGTAGCAACGAGTACCGATAACGCAGGTGCTTTTTCTATTTCTGTAGCAAACAATCAAGTATTAACTTTTTCATTGGTTGGATTCGAGTCCAAGGATGTGAGAGTGGGCAGCGCCAATTCAATTGAAGTTAGACTTGCTCCTAAAGACAACACTTTAGATGAAGTTGTTGTAACTGCAATGGACATCAAGCGTAATCCTAAAGAATTAGGTTACTCTGTTCAAAAAGTAAAAGGTAGCGAACTTGCGGAAACACAACGTAACAACTTTGTAAACGGATTACAAGGACGTATCGCAGGTTTAACGATCAATCCAACAAGTGGATTAGCTGGAGCAAGTTCTCAAATTGTATTAAGAGGTTTTAACTCTTTATCATTAGATAACTCTCCTTTGTTCATTATTGATGGTGTGATCATTGATAACTCATCTGTAAATGAAAACAATAGAAACACAGGTTTAGCTGTAAAGCCAACAAGTGCCAACGTATCAACTGAAAACAGATCAAACGACTATACCAACCGTATTGCCGATTTGAATCCTAATGATATTGAAAACGTAACAGTATTGAAAGGTCCAGAAGCGACTGCCCTTTATGGTAGCCAAGCAAGTTCTGGAGCAATTGTTATCACAACAAAAAAAGGTGGTGATAGCCAAGGCAAAGTAAAAGTGAGCTATGACAATAGTTTTAGATTATCTACTTATACTAGGTATCCAGAAATCATGGCAGACTATGATGCTGGATTGAATGGTGTTGCACAAAATATATTTTCTTATTTTGGACCAAGATTACCTTGGGAAGTAAAAGGAGATAAAAATTCAACTAGATGGAATAACTTAAATAGTTTCTTTCAAACTAGTTTTTCTAACAACCATAATGTGTCTGCAGAATATGGTAAAGGAAATCATTCTGTGCGTATGTCAGGTTCTTATGTAGATGAAAATTCTCCTGTACCTACTAATAATTTTAGAAAATACAATTTCAGAATTGTAACGAATCATAAAATTGGTAAAACATTAGAAATCTCTCCAAGCTTAAGTTATATAAAGAGCTCTAACGACAAGCCTTTAAGAGGGGTAAAAGGATATGTGTTAAGTTTATTATCTTGGCCAGTTGACAACGATGCAAGTGACTGGTTAAATCCAAATGGCACTAAAAAAGGTTTGTTTTCAGGAGATCCAAATGCGGAGTTGGACAATCCTTATTTTAACTTGTATAAAAACAGAAGCCGTGACGAATTAACAAGAACAGTGGCTACACTTTCTGTTAACTATACACCAACAAATTGGTTAACAATCAATGGTAGAGTTGGTTATGATACCTACCAACAAAATGGTTATACCAAGTGGGATTCTGCATCTAACTTCTTAAGCCGTGCACAAAAAGGTGCTTTAGAAAATTACTATCGTAACTATTATGGTTACAACCATACAGTGACTGCAACAGCTAAGAAAAGCTTTGGCAAAATCAACACAAGATTGATGATAGGTAATATGTGGCAGGATTATGAAACACAAACCACTTCAATTTTTGGTAACAATTTAACTGACGCCAATAGAGTAGATAGTGGAAATACTGCAGTTGCTTCAAGAATTCGAAATAGCAATATGAATCGTTTTGGTCGACCAAACTATAATATCAATCGTCAGGCAGCTTATTTTGGTGAAGCTGCAGTGAACTATGATAATAAAGTATTCTTGACTTATTCTCACCGTTTCGAAGAGTCTTCTATCTTCCCCGTTTCAAGCAGAGCATATAATTACCCTGCAGGAAGTGTGAGTGTGATTATGTCAGACATCTTCCCAATTGTGAAGGAAGTAGCTAGCTATTGGAAGTTAAGAGGATCCATAGCAAGCACTGCTCGTTCTAGTGCGCCTTATGCCAACCAATCTATCTTAAACTTCAACACCGGAAGTGGTGGTGGATATTATTATGATTTCACTAACGCAAATCCTTACTTAACGCCAGAGCGTCAAAAGACAATGGAGTTTGGTACTGAAATGAAGTTTTTAAATGGTAGATTAAGTACAGAAGCAACTTATTATAAAACAGAAAACACAGACTTGATTGCTGAAAACTTTAGAGCGAGTTATGGTACTG